>DASQVU010000543.1:0-16425 GCA_035640615.1 Pseudonocardiaceae bacterium | reverse complement strand
ACACCGCGTTGCCCGGTTGATTGGCCTGCCCTTCGGGACCAGACGGCTGGCCGGCTACCTGCTGACCGTCGCCCTGCTCAGCACTGCGCTGATCGGCAGTCCGCTGCTCGGCCGCTGCCTCCTCGGCGGAGAATTCTTGGCCGTCAGCACCAGTCTCCGGATCGGCTTGCGGGCGGGGAGCCGGCACACCGGGTGGGCCGGGTGGACTGACTTCTGGCGCTGCAGCGGCTGCGCCCGGTGCTGACTCACTGGGCGCGGCCACGCCCGGAGCCCCCGCCGCCGGGGATTCAACCGGCTCGGCCGCCAGCCGTACCAGCCGGGGAGGCATTACGACAGTCGCCCAGATACCCACATCGGCTTCACCGCGGCTCAACTGCACCTTGATGCCGTGGCGACCGGCCAGCCTACCGACGACGAACAGACCCATCCGGCGAGACACCGAAGCGTCCACCACCACGTCGCTGGCCAGCCGCTGGTTGGCTTCGGCGAGCTCGTCGTCGCTCATCCCGACACCCCGGTCGGCGACTTCGATGGTCACCGCGCCGTCGGCAGCAAGGTCGCTGGACACCATCACGTGGCTCTCGGGCGGTGAGAACTGGGTCGCGTTGTCCAGTAACTCCGCCAGCAGGTGGACCAGGTCGTTGGCGGTGCGACCAAGAATCAACACCGCGGGCGGCTGTTGCAGCACCAGCCGCTGGTACTGCTCCACCTCGGACACCGCGGCCCGCAGCACGTCGATCAGCCGGACCGGCCGGCCGGACCGGCTGGTCGCCTCGGTACCCGCCAGGACGAGCAGGTTCTCACTGTTGCGCCGCATCCGGGTGGCCAGGTGATCGAGCTGGAACAGGTTGTCCAGTTGCTGTGGATCCTGCTCACTGCTTTCCAGCCGGTCGATGAGCTTGAGCTGACGCTCGACCAGACCCTGGGTACGGCGCGAGAGGTTGACGAAGATGTCGTTGACGTTGGCCCGCAGCTCGGCCTGCTCGGTGGCCAGCCGGACGGCTTGGCTGTGCACCTCGTCGAACGCCCTGGCGACCTGACCGATCTCTTCGTGAGTAGCCACAGGCACCGGATCGATCACCGCCTCGGCCGCCTCACCGTCGCGGATCCGGGCCATCGCCTCGGGCAACCGGCGATCGGCCACGTCCAACGCGGTGCGCTTGAGCACGCTCAGCGGGCTCAACAAAGCTCGGGTCACCAAGATGCCGACCACGACACCCAATCCCAAGGCGGAGAACAGGATCACCGAGTTCAATCCGGCTGCGCTGCGCACACGCTCCAGCAGTCGCTGGGCGGTCTGGTCGATCCGCTGCCGCAGTTTCTTCTCGACGGCGGCGAAGTTGTCCACGACCACCGCGCTACGCCGATCCCATTCCTCCGGTGCGGTGTTCAGCGGCTGCCCGGCAACCCCACGGTTGATCACGAACTGCAACAGCCGCTGCCGGGACAGCTCAGCATCCGGTCCGATTCCCGCGATCGCGTCGGCGCGTTCCGCGGGTCCCAAGGTGGCCCGAACCGCGTCCTGGTCGGTGGTCAACCGGACCTGGGCGGTGCGCAAGGCTTCGATCTGGCCGGGGCCGAGCCGGTTGGTGTACAGCGCCGCCAAGACAATCGCGTGCTGGCGGGCCACCTGCTCGCGACCGGCCAGCAGGTCGTGTACCGCCGCAGCGTCGTTGGTGACGGCAACGTCGTCGAGCTGGCGGGTCAACGCCGCGTCCAGCTCGATCAGCGGATCGATCGCGTCGCTGTACTCGGTAACCACGACCTCGACCGGGCCGAAACCGGTGGTGACGCTCGCCCGCAGCGGCGCCAACGCGCCGAGGCCGGAAAGCGGGGAGCGGGCAAAGTCCAGCCCCTCCACTTGGCCAGCCGCGTCCCCGATCACGCGCAGCCCGCTGTCGACGGTGCGGAACTGTGCGTCCAGGTCCCGGTGTTCACCGACCCGACCGGTGGCAACGAAAGCAGTGGCCAGGTCACGTTCCCGCGCCAGGGAACCGATCACGTCGGATAGTTGCTGCTGCAGGTGCACGATCTGGGAGATTCGCGCGTATCCCGGCGCGGCACCCGCCTGGTCCACGATCCGCAAGATCCCCGCGACCAGGGCCACGATGGTCGGGACGAGCAGGACCGCGGCCAGCTTGACCACCACCGGCCAGTTTCGCCAGTCCCACCGCGAACGAATGCTTGCTGCGGCGTCAGCCGTGCCGGCCTCGCCGGGGGAACCCTCAACGGAGCGGTTCAGTACGGCGGTCACCGCGCCGTCTCCGTAGCGTTCGAGGCCGTGACCAGTCCAGCGGCCGGGAGTCGCGAATCACGCGCTGGCACGTTGGGGTCCCTCCCCAGTCGTCGACAGTGGGGGCATCCGGCTGGCCCCAAGTCACCGCGGTCGTGGGCACTGGCACCGCACGGACGGAAGACCTCTGACGCCGGGCCGAATGCGCCCGATGTAGGGCACGGACGATACGACGAGCTGGACAGGGCCGTCCCGCGGGCCTCGTTACGGTGCTATCTCACGGCGGGTAGCGCCAGTGCCCAGAAGCGACAGCACCCGCCCGGCGCAGAATGCTGTACCCCCATGGCGGTCGATGAACTACGAAAAGTAATTGATTTCCACCCAGAAGGGACGTAGTTCCGCCCCGCAAGCGTGAACCATCAGCATTGCTGTATGCACGAACTCTGCGAGGTACTGCGGCGGGCGCACCAACCCAGCCCTGCCGCACCTGGAACACTGGTGTTCCACCAGCCGGTTAACCGGCGCGATTTATTCGGCCAGTGGTTGCGGAGTGCGGAGGAAGCAAGGTGGGCTCAACGCCTGAGGCCGGACCACTCATCGTCCAGTCCGACAAAACACTGCTGCTAGAGACCGACCATCCCGCCGCCGGGGCAGCGCGAGCCGCGATCGCACCCTTTGCTGAGCTGGAACGCGCACCCGAACACGTGCACACCTACCGGGTCACGCCGCTGGCGCTGTGGAACGCGCGCGCCGCCGGGCACGACGCAGAGCAGGTCGTCGACGCGCTGGTGCGCTTCTCCCGGTACGCGGTGCCGCAGCCGCTGCTGGTCGACGTGGTGGACACCATGAGCCGCTACGGCCGCCTGCAGCTGGTGCAGCACCCCACGCAAGGGCTGGCGCTGGTGTCGCTGGATCGTGCCGTGCTGGAAGAAGTACTCCGCAACCGCAAGATCACCCCGATGCTGGGTGCCCGGGTGGACGACGACACCGTGCTGGTGCACCCTTCCGAGCGCGGCAGGCTCAAGCAGGCCCTGCTGAAGATCGGTTGGCCGGCTGAGGACCTGGCGGGCTACGTCGACGGTGAGGCCCACCCTATCGAGCTGGTCGAGGACGGTTGGTCGCTGCGCGACTACCAGCGCGACGCGGTGACCGGGTTTTGGGCCGGCGGTTCGGGCGTCGTGGTGCTGCCCTGCGGCGCGGGCAAGACCCTGGTCGGGATCGCCGCGATGGCCCAGGCGCAAGCCACCACCCTGATCCTGGTCACCAACACCGTCGCCGGCCGGCAGTGGAAGCGAGAACTGATCGCGCGTACCTCGCTATCCGACGATGAGGTCGGCGAGTACTCCGGGGAGCGCAAGGAGATCCGCCCGGTGACGATTGCGACCTACCAGATCATGACCCGCAAATCGAAGGGCGAGTACCGGCACCTGGATCTGTTTGACACCCGGGACTGGGGATTGATCATTTACGACGAGGTGCACCTGCTGCCCGCGCCGGTGTTCAGGATGACCGCGGACCTGCAGTCGCGCCGCCGGCTGGGGCTGACCGCGACGCTGGTGCGCGAGGACGGCCGGGAAAGCGACGTGTTCTCCCTGATCGGGCCCAAGCGTTACGACGCGCCGTGGCGCGACATCCAGGCTCAGGGCTGGATCGCCCCGGCGGACTGCGTCGAGGTGCGGGTCACCCTCACTGAGTCCGAGCGGCTGCGCTACGCCACCGCAGAGGCGGACGAGCGCTACCGGGTCTGCTCCACCGCGCGGAGCAAGCTGTCCGTGGTCACCGCCATCCTGGACCGGCACCCCGACGAGCCGACCTTGGTGATCGGCGCCTATCTGGACCAGCTGGAGGAACTCGGCGAGGCCCTAGATGCGCCGGTAGTGCAGGGCACCACCAGCAACAAGGAACGGGAGCAGCTTTACGACGCCTTCCGCCGCGGCGAGGTGCGCCGGCTGGTGGTGTCCAAAGTGGCCAACTTCTCCATCGATCTGCCGGAGGCGTCACTGGCCGTACAGGTCTCCGGCACCTTCGGTTCCCGGCAGGAGGAGGCTCAGCGCCTGGGCCGGTTGCTGCGGCCGAAGGGCAACGGGCGCCAAGCGCACTTTTACTCGGTGGTCTCCCGGGACACCGTCGACACCGACTACGCAGCCCACCGCCAGCGCTTCCTGGCCGAGCAGGGCTACGCCTACCACATCATCGACTCCGAAGACCTCCGCTGACGCCTTCTCGGACGGACGAGAGCACATCCTCCCTCGAGCCCGCTGCCGAGGTGCCCCTTAAGCATCCATGAGTTCTGGCTCCGCACTCTGAGAGTCTGGGATAGGGGTCCCCGCGGGAATGAGCGCTGGACCGATGCGTCGGCGCGCTTTGCGCCGGCGCCGCAGCCAGCGCAAGACCAAGGTGAGGATGAACAGCGCGGCGACTGCCGGGATGGCTCGTTTGGCCACCGCGCCACCGGCGACGTCCAGCAGGTCGATCTCGTCGGGCACCGGAGGGGGCATCAGCCGCGGCGGGGCCGGCTGTCTCGACGCTGGCGGTGTTGCCCCCGGCGGGGTAGACGCCGGCGATGTGGATGCTGGTGGTGTAGACACTGCCGGCGTCGAGGGTGCGGCGGCGGTGGCTGGCGGCGGTGGCGCGGCGGGTGCGGGCTCCGGCGCCGGTGCGAGGGATTTGCTCAGGCAGTCCGCGAACTGGCCGATGATCTTCTTGCCGACGTCTTCAATCAGACCCCGGCCGAACTGGGCCGGCTTGCCCGTAACCGTCAAGTCGGTAATGACGCTGACCGTGGTGCCCTCACCGTTTTCGGCCAAGCTGGCCTCCACCTTGGCTGCCGCGGTGCCCTGGCCCCCGGCTGCCGTACCGGACGCCTCGATCACGGTGCGGTGGGCAGCCTCGTCAGTGTCGGTGAAGCGGCCCTTTCCGCGGTACTGCAAGGAGATCGGACCCAGCCGGACCTTCACGGTCCCGGCGAACTCCTCACCACTAGCCGAGGTGACCGTGGCTCCCGGGAAGCACGGGGCGACCCGCTCGGGATCCAGGAGAGCGTGCCAGACGGTGTCGATGGGCGCCGCGACAGTGAACTCGTGCTCCAACTTCATGCCGATCAGCCTTCCACTCCTGCCGACATGGAGACATATCGGGGTTTTCGGGGCTCCGAAACCCCGATATGTCTCCATGTCGGGGTTTCGGAGCTCGACAGCAGATCAGCTGCCTACTCCGGCGGCTGCGGCGACTGCCCGCCCGGTGAGCACCCGGGCCAGGTGCTCGCGGTAGTCGGCGTCGGCGTTGCCGTCGGACATCGGGCTGCTGCCCTCCGCAGCGTGTTCGGCAGCCGCGCGGATCGTCTCCGCAGTGGCCGGCTGGCCGATCAGCGCCTGCTCCACACCCGTTGCGCGGACCGGGGTAGTGGCCATGTTGGTCAGCGCCACCCGCGCCTCGGTGATCGAGCCACCCTCGGTGCGCACGGCCGCAGCGACCGCGACGATCGACCAGGCCTGCGCGACCCGCTGGAACTTCTCGTAGTGCGCGCCCCAGCCGGTCTTCTTGGGAATCCGCACCTCGACGAGCAGCTCGTCAGGCTGCACCGCAGTGGTGAACAGCTCGACGAAGAACTCCGAGGCCGGCACGGTGCGCCGCCCGTCCGGTCCGGCGATCACCATCTCGGCATCGAGCGCGACCGCGGGGGCCAGCAGGTCCCCGGCCGGATCGGCGTGCACCAAGGCGCCGCCGAGGGTGCCGCGGTGCCGGATCTGCGGATCGCCCACCGTCTGGGTAGCCAGTGCCAGCAGCGCGGCATGCTCGCGAACCAGCGGATCGTGGATCACATCGTGGTGCGTGGTCATCGCCCCGACAACGATCGCGTCGCCGTCCTCCCGCACGCCACGCAGCTCGCTGATCTTGTTCAGGTCCACCACCACCGTCGGTGCAGCTAGCCGCAGCCGCAGCACCGGGATCAGGCTCTGCCCGCCGGCCAGCACCTTGGCGTCCTCCCCAGCTCCGGACAACGCCTGGATCGCTTCCTCCACCGAGGTGGCGGCGAGGTAGTCGAACGCGGACGGAATCACTGGGCACCTCCCTGCACATCCATGGAGCCCAGCCCGCCACCGGCAGCCGTGTCGGTGACGTGCTCCGAGGTGGACTTGGCGGCTCCACGAGCCGCGTGCACCGCTCGCCACACCCGTTGCGGTGTGCACGGCATGTCGATGTCGGTGACCCCGAGGTGGCGCACTGCATCGAGCACCGCGTTGACCACCGCGGGAGTGGAGGCGATGGTACCGGCCTCACCAACACCCTTGACGCCCAACGGGTTGGACGTTGCGGGAGTCTCGGTGCGGTCGGTGATGAAGCTGGGCAGATCGGCTGCGCTGGGCACCAGGTAGTCCGCCAGCGTGCCACTGGTCAGCGTGCCGCCCTCGTCGTAGGTGGCTTCCTCGAACAGTGCCTGCGCGATGCCCTGTGCTAGCCCTCCGTGTATCTGCCCCTCGACGATGAGCGGGTTGACCACCTTCCCCACGTCGTCGACGCAGACGTAACGGCGGATCGTCACCCAACCCGTTTCAGTATCGACTTCGGCCGCGCATAGGTGGGTGCCGTGCGGGAAGGAGAAGTTTTCCGGATCGAATGTGTAATCGGAGTCCAGGGAGGGCTCCATCCCTTCGGGAATGTTATGCGACGTAAATGTTGCCAACGCCACTTCCTGGATCGTCACACCCCGGTTGCTTCCCTTGATGGTGAACTTGCCCTGGACGAACTCAAGGTCGGCCTCGGAGCACTCCAGCATATGAGCAGCGACCTTGCGGGCCTTTTCAACAACTTTGTCCGACGCCTTGACTACCGCGATGCCACCGACTGCCAACGAGCGGGAGCCATAGGTGTCGAGACCCTTTGGTGAGCTTTGGGTGTCGCCATGCAGCACCTCGATGTCCTCGAATGGCACTCCAAGCTTGTCAGCGACGATCTGGCTCCAGGCTGTCTCATGCCCCTGGCCGTGCGGGGAGACACCCGTGACCACCTCGACCTTGCCGCTCGCCAGCATCCGGATGCTGGCGTGTTCCCAACCACCCGCGCCGTAGGACAGCGAGCCCAGCACCCGAGACGGCGCCAGGCCGCACATCTCGGTGTAGGTCGAGATGCCGATGCCCAGCTGCACCGGGTCGTTCGCCTCCCGTCGACGCCGCTGCTCGGCACGCAGGCCGTCGTAGTCGAACAGCTCCCTGGCCTTGGCCGTGGCTGCTTCGTAGTTGCCCGAGTCGTACGTCAGACCAGCAACCGTGGTGAACGGGAACTCCTCATGCTTGATCCAATTTTGCTCGCGGAGTTCCAGCGGATCCATGCCCAGCTCAGCAGCGAGCTCGGCCATGATCCGTTCGATGGCGAACGTCGCTTCCGGCCGCCCTGCGCCGCGGTATGCGTCGGTAGGGGTTTTGTTAGTGAACACGTTGGTGCAAGCAAAGCGGTAGGCCGGGAACTTATATATGGAGTTGAACATGAAGGCCCCGAGAATGGGAATTCCCGGAGTCACTAGCCGCAGGTAAGCGCCCATATCGGCGAGTAATTCGACCTTCAGGCCAGTCACCGTGCCGTCGCGACGGGCAGCGATCGTAATGTCCTGAATCTGGGCGCGACCGTGGTGTGCGGCCAGTATCGATTCGGACCGGGTTTCGGTCCACTTGACCGCCTTGCCCATCCGGCGGGCGACTAACAAGGCGACGGCTTCCTCCGGCGTCACCTGAAGCTTGCCGCCGAAGCCGCCACCAACGTCTGGTGCAATGACTCGCACCTTATGCTCAGGCACGCCAAGCGTGAGGGACGCCATCGTCTTGAGGATGTGCGGCACCTGGGTTGCTGACCACATCGTGAGCTGCTCGCCGGTCGGATCGACGACAACCGACCGCGGCTCCATGAATGCTGGGATCAGCCGCTGCTGGCGGAACCGTCGCTTAACCACGACCTCTGAGTCGCGGATAGCTTGCTCGACATCACCCCCAGTGCCGGCCTCGGCCGAGTCGAACACCCACACTGCATTGCGGTTCGTGCCGAGGTCTGGGTGCACCAGCGTGGCGCCGTCAGCCAGCGCTGCCTCCATGTCGAGCACGGGGGGCAGCTCGTCGTAATCCACTTCAACGGCCTCGACCGCGTCGGCGGCCGATGCCGGGTCGCGGGCCACCACGACGGCGACGCCTTCACCGGCGAAATGCACCGTATCGACAGCCAGCGGTGGGGCTTTCGGCGACTTCATATCCGGGGTGATCTGCCAGGCACACGGCAAGCTGATGTCCTGGGCGCCGAGGTCAGCGGCGGTAAACACACCATGCACGCCAGGCATCTGCCTAGCCGCATCAGTACCGATCCTAGTGATCTTGGCATGGGCCAGCGGGCTGCGCACGATAGCCATGTGCAGCATCCCGGGCAGCGAGATGTTGTCTGTCCAGCGGGTCCGTCCGGTGATCAGCCGGGCGTCCTCCTTGCGCTTACGGGCTCGACCGAGCTCGGCGGTCGGCTGCGCGGTGGTGGTCATCAGTTCCCCCCTCCAGCGACCGGACTGGGCTGTTGCTGGGCGCGCACCGCAGGCTTCATCTTCTCCGCCGCATCCAGCACGGCGCGCACGATGTTCTGGTAGCCGGTGCAACGGCACAGGTTGCCCTCAAGGCCCTCGCGCACGGTCTGCTCATCGGGGTCGGGATTGTCGCCCAGCAGGTCGATCGCCTGCATGATCATCCCAGGCGTGCAGTAGCCGCATTGCAGGGCGTGGTTGTCATGGAACGCCTGCTGCATCGGATGCAGGTGGCCATCGCGGGCCAGACCTTCGATGGTCGTGATCTCACTACCGTCGACCTGGACGGCGAGAACCGAGCAGGACTTCACGCTACGGCCATCAAGGTGCACCGTGCAGGCGCCGCAGTTGCTGGTGTCGCACCCGACAACGGTGCCGGTCTTTCCCAACCGCTCGCGGAGGTAGTGCACCAGCAGTGTTCGTGGTTCAACATCGTCGACGTAGGAGACACCGTCGACCATGACAGAAATACGTGTCACGGGCTCTACTCCTCGTCCCGGCCGGCTGGTGCAGCTGCTGCCGACCGCAGGTGATGGGTGACTCTCGACGACCAGGGATCACCGAGGGAACCGTCACAACGATGTGGCGGTTATCACCATCCCACCGCGCATCCGATTCCGCCGCAACGCGAGTCGCATGTTTGAAACTGCTGGTCAGCACGGCAGAAGCCGATCATCGGGGGAATCCGCAACTGCGCACAGGATGCCTGAAAAACTCCGCGAACGCGGCAAATTCTGGGCTCCAAAATGGTGAACGCGGGCCAGGCACGCGCCGGTATCGTTCCGCAACCCGCCCCGGCCACCCGGAGGATCGAGGATCTTTACACGACCGGGTGAACATCACCCTAGAGGGGCTTGGTTAGACCACTCACCCGTCCCTGCCGAGCTGGGGTATCCGGTGCAGCCGTGCGCGGGTGGCAGCCTTGATCGTGACTGGTCAATCTCGCGGTCGAGGCAATCGCTGCGGGCAGATTGCTTGCCGTCAATCGGCGGGGTGGCGGCGCAGGCGCGGCGGTGGTTGCTTGTCCAGGCCGAAAGGTTCGAGGTGGCCGTCGAGGACATCATCGAACGCAGCGGCGATGTCGTCGGTTGTCCAGTGCGCGCGGCGGAGCACCGGCTGCTTGATCGCGGGCTGGCGCACGATGTGCAGCTGATCTCCGGTGAAGCGGATGAGCTGCCCGGTGATGCCCTCGGCACGATCCGAGAGCAGGTAGCTGATCAGCGGGGCCACCCGGTCCGGGGTGCGCTGCCGGGTAACGCGCGCTTGAGCGGCGTGGTGGCGCTCCACCATCCGGGTCCACGCCAGCGGGCACACGCCGTTGACCCGCACGCCGAGCTCCGCGAGATCCAGCGCCCAGGAGTAGGTCAACGACGCGACAGCCCCCTTGGACGCCGCATAGGCACCCAAAGCCCGCTGACCGAACGACGAGCCCGACGAGATGTTGACGATCGACCCGGCGCGCTGCACACACATCACCCGTGCGGCCGCGACCCCGCAGTAGAGCACGCCCAGCACGTTGACCTCGATCAGCGCGCGAGCTGCGTCGGGATGTTCGTCCCAGGGCAGGGCCAGGTGCTGGACGGCCGCATTGTTCACCAGACCATCGATCCGGCCGAACTCGCTCAAGCACCGCTGGATGATCCCGCTGGCCTGGTCCGGATCGGCAACCGAAGCCACGCTGAGCACCGCGCGGCCGCCCTGCTCGACGATCCGCTCGGCGACCGCCTCGGCCTGTTCACCGTCGATGTCGTTGACCACCACGGCAGCGCCAGCGGCAGCGGCGTGCGCCGCATATGCAGCGCCCAGTCCCCGCCCGGCGCCGGTGATCACCATCGCCTTGCCATCGAGCAGTCCCACGCCGATCCGCCGGGCGGCTTCACTCGACCGTGAGCACCAGCGGGCCGTCCTCGGTGATGGCGACGGAGTGTTCCCAGTGCGCGGCGCGAGAGCGGTCCACGGTCACGACGGTCCAGCCGTCGTCGAGTTCCTCGGTTTTCTCGCTGCCTGCGGTGAGCATCGGCTCGATCGCCAACGCCATTCCGGGCACCAACCGCGGACCGCGGCCGGGGCGTCCCACATTGGGCAGGAACGGGTCCATATGCATGGCGGTGCCGATCCCGTGGCCGCCGTAGTCCGCCACGATGCCGTAGGACGTGCCGTGCGCGGCAGCGGCGGCGAGCGCCGCGGACTCCACCGCGTGCGAGATGTCTGTGAGCCGGCCACCGGGGCGCACCGCGCCGATGCCGGCTTCCAGCGCGGCGCGGCAGGCTTCCGACAACCGGCTGTCGGCTTCGGAGACGCTACCGATGGGCACCGTGACAGCAGCGTCACCGTGCCAGCCATCAAGGATCGCCCCGCAGTCCAGCGACACGAGGTCACCGTCGACCAGCCGCTGCCCGTGGCTGGGGATTCCGTGCACCACGTGCTCGTTGACCGAACTGCAGATGGAAGCAGGGAATCCGTGGTAGCCCTTGAAGGACGGTATGGCCCCGGCGTCGCGGATCGACTGCTCAGCCAGCTCGTCCAGCTCAGCGGTGGTTACCCCGGGTTTGGCGTAGTCCTTGAGCAACCGTAAGGTTCGGGCCACCACCGCACCAGCAGCGCGCATCGCCTCGATCTCGCCAGGAGACTTGAGCTCGATGCTGCCGCGTCCCCGCAACCGTCGCACCACGGCCCTAACCCCGCCCCTCGTCATCGTCACGCCCGGGTCCGCAAGGCATCCAACGCCCGCGCCGTCACATCCGATACCGAACCCACCGCCGGTACGGTGACCAGCCGATCGGCATAGAACTCCAGAAGCGGTGCGGTTTCCTTCCGGTAGAGCTGCTGGCGGTGCCGGATGACCTCTTCGGTGTCGTCCTCGCGGCCGCGCGCCAGCAAGCGCGCGACCACCTCGTCCTCCGGGGCATCGAGCTCCAGCACGGCGTCAATAGCGCAGTCGCGGTCGCGCAGCAGATCCTCCAACGCCTTGGCCTGGGCGACGGTGCGGGGAAAACCGTCGAGCAGGAATCCAGTCCGGCAGACGTCACCGGTAAGCCGCTGCGCCACCATTGCGTTGGTGAGCTCATCAGGGACCAACGCGCCCGAGTTCAAGTAGTCCTTGACCTTGCGGCCGAGTTCGGTATCACCGTCGACATGAGCCCGGAACAGATCACCGGTCGAGATATGAACCACGCCTAGCTCTTTGGACAGCACAGCAGCTTGGGTACCCTTGCCCGCACCCGGCGGACCGACGATGACAACTCGCACTAGCGCAGGAACCCTTCATAGTTACGCTGCATCAGCTGGCTTTCAAGCTGCTTCACGGTGTCCAGCCCGACTCCCACCATGATCAGTACAGCGGTACCGCCGAAGGGGAAGTTCTGATTCTGCCCGCTACCGGTAAGGCCGAGAAACAGGTTCGGTAACACGGCCACCAGGCCCAGATACAGTGACCCGGGCAAGGTGATCCGGCTCAGGACGAAGTTCAGGTACTCGGCGGTCGGTCGGCCGGGCCGGATCCCCGGTATGAAGCCGCCGAACTTCTTCATCTCTTCGGCGCGCTCTTCGGGATTGAAGGTGATCGCGACGTAGAAATAGGTGAAGAAGATAATCATCAAGAAGTACAGCGAGATATGCACCCAGCTGGCCTGGTCGACCAGGTAGCGGGTGATGAAGGTCTGCCACCACCCCGGCCGACCGCTGGAGGAGGTGGTCAGCCGGGCGATGAGATCCGGCAAGTACAGCAACGACGAGGCGAAGATGACCGGGATGACACCGGCCTGGTTCACCTTCAACGGCAGGTAGGTAGAGGTGCCGCCATACATCCGCCGGCCGATCATGCGTTTGGCGTACTGCACCGGGATCCGCCGCTGACCCTGCTCGACGAACACCACACTGGCAATGATGGCCAGCCCGAACAGGCAGACCAGGAAGAAGACCAGCGGTCCCTGGGAGTCCAGAATGTTCTTGCCCTCAGCGGGAATGCGGGCAGCGATCGACGTGAAGATCAGCAGAGACATCCCGTTGCCGATACCCCGCTCGGTGATCAACTCACCCAACCACATGATGACCCCCGTGCCGGCGGTCATCACCACCACAATGACGATGAGGTTGAACACCGACTGGTCGGGAATCGGCGGCAGCGGGCAGCCGGAGAACAGTTGACCGCGCACCGCCAAGGCGATAATGCCGGTGGACTGCAAGATGGCCAGCGCGATCGTCAGATACCGGGTGTACTGCGTAAGCTTGTTCTGCCCGGATTGCCCCTCCTTCTTCAGTGCTTCGAAGCGAGGGATCACCACCGTGAGCAACTGAATGATGATGCTCGCGGTGATATAGGGCATGATCCCCAACGCGAACACCGACAATTTCAGTAATGCCCCACCACTGAACAGATTGATCAGCGAGTAGACATTCTGGTTCTCGCCCTTGGAGACCCGATCCAGGCACTGGTTGATATTGACGTACGAGACGCCCGGTGAGGGCAACGTGGCGCCGATCCGGTAGATCACCACCATGCCGAGCGTGAATAAGATCTTGCGGCGCAGATCCGGCGTCGCAAGAGCCGAGCGGAAGGCGCCGAGCAACTCATACCTCCTGGCGGGCCGACGGCGATCGGCCGACTCTAACAGCCAAGCGCATTCAGCGGGCTCGGCGGGGTTATTTGATCGCCCTAACCCCGCCGAGCCCGCTGAACGGGCAATAATCCGAAAAAGGTCAAACTACAGGTCTGTGGTGCTGCCGCCGGCTGCGGTGATCTTGTCGCGGGCGGACGTGGAGAAGGCGTGCGCGCTGACCTGTAGGGCCACGCCCCCGAGGTCACCCTCGCCGAGCACCTTCACCGGCTGTCCGTTGCGCACAGCGCCGGCAGCAACCAGAGCATCGGGGCTTACCGCTCCCCCGTCCGGGAACAGCCGGGCCAGGTCGCCGACGTTGACCACCTGATACTCGGTGCGGAACCGGTTGCGGAATCCCTTGAGCTTCGGCAACCGCATATGGATGGGCATCTGCCCACCCTCGAACGCAGCCGAGACGTTCTTGCGCGCTTTGGTGCCCTTAGTCCCACGGCCTGCGGACTTGCCCTTGGAGCCCTCGCCCCGGCCGACCCGGGTCTTGGCAGTCTTGGCACCCGGCGCCGGGCGCAGGTGGTGGAGTTTGATGGTCACTTCGCCGTCACTCCGTTCGGCACTTCCTCTACCGTCACCAGGTGACGGACGGTGGCGATCATGCCGCGCACCTGCGAGTTGTCCTGCTTGACCACGGTTTGGCGGATCCGGCGCAGGCCCAGCGAGCGCAGCGTCTCACGCTGGTTGCGCAGGCTGCCGATGGTGCCTCGAACCTGCGTGATCCTCAGCTGGCCCATGGTCACACCCCCTGCCCGGCGCGCGCCCGCAACATACCGGCGGGGGCGACGTCCTCCAGCGGCAGGCCGCGACGCGCGGCGACCTCCTCGGGACGCTGCAATCCCTTCAGCGCCGCGACCGTAGCGTGCACGATGTTGATCGCATTGTCACTACCCAGCGACTTGGACAGCACGTCGTTGACGCCGGCGCACTCGAGCACGGCGCGGACCGGGCCACCGGCGATGACGCCGGTACCAGGAGAAGCGGGACGCAGTAACACCACGCCAGCAGCCGCCTCACCGGTAATCGGATGCGGGATGGTGCTGCCGATCCGGGGAACGCGGAAGAAGCTCTTCTTGGCCTCCTCCACGCCTTTCTGGATCGCCGCGGGCACCTCTTTGGCCTTGCCGTAGCCGACGCCGACCATCCCATCGCCGTCGCCGACCACCACCAACGCGGTGAAGCTGAACCGCCGGCCACCCTTGACCACCTTGGCCACCCGGTTGATCGCGACCACGCGTTCGAGATGGGGGCTCTTCTCCTGCTGGGGCGCCCCACCACGGCCGCCCTCACGGCGGTCCCGACGATCGCTTCGCTCGCCTCCGCCTTCCCGCCGCATGCGTCCAGGCATCAGGCGTTCCTTCCCTTACTCGCTGTGATGGTCACTGTGATGGTCATCAGTCAGAACTCCAGGCCGCCAGCCCGGGCGGCATCGGCTAGTGCGGCGATCCGGCCGTGGTAGGCGTAGCCACCGCGGTCGAACACGACCCGCTCCACCCCGACCGCCTTGGCCCGGGCGGCGATCAACTCACCGACCCGGATTGCCCTGGCCTTCTTATCCCCGTCCACGGCGCGGACCTCCGGCTCGATGCTCGACGCGGCCGCGAGGGTGTGCCCGGCCAGGTCATCCACGAGCTGAACGGCGATGTGTCGGGATGAGCGGTTCACCACCAGCCGGGGGCGATCCGGCGAACCGCTGACGCGCTTGCGCAGGCGGAAATGCCGCCGCGCGCGGGCCAGCCGGCGCCGAGTCGAGACGTCCTTACCGATGTGCACCCGCTTGATCGCCGACGGCTGAGCCGTCGAATTGATCGCGGTTGTTCCCTCAGCCATGATCACTTACCTGTCTTCCCGACCTTGCGCCGGACCTTCTCGCCCGCATAGCGCACGCCCTTGCCCTTGTAGGGGTCAGGACGCCGCAACTTCCGGATCGTCGCGGCGACCTCGCCGACGACCTGCTTGTCAATGCCCGACACCGAGAATCGGGTGGGGGTTTCCACCGCGAAGGCGATGCCTTCCGGAGCCTTGACCGGCACCGGGTGGCTGTATCCCAGCGAGAACTCCAGATCGGCGCCCTTGGCCACGACCCGGTAACCGACGCCGTGGATCTCCATCCGCTTCTCGTAGCCCTGGCTGACCCCAACGACCATGTTGTGTACCAGAGTCCGCGACAGCCCGTGCAGCGCTTTACTGCGCCGCTCATCGTCTGGCCGCTGGACCACCAACGTGCCGTCCTCGGCGCGCTGCACAGTGATCGGCTCAGGCACGATGTGCGAGAGCGTGCCCTTGGGCCCCTGCACCGTCACGGTGCGCCCATCAATGACTACCTCGACGCCAGCCGGCACGGTGATCGGTTGCTTGCCGATGCGCGACATCTCGTGTGCTCCCCTTTCACCAGACGAAGGCGAGGACTTCCCCGCCTACGCCCTTCTTGGCGGCCTGCCGGTCGGTGAGCAGCCCGCCCGACGTGGAGATGATGGCCACGCCCAGACCACCGAGCACCTTGGGCAACGAGGTCGACTTGGCGTACACCCGCAATCCAGGCTTGGACACCCGGCGCAGCCCAGCAATGCTGCGCTCCCGGTTCGGCCCGAATTTCAGCTCAACCACCAGCGACTTCCCTACCTGCGCTTCCTCGGCATGGAACCCCGAGATGTAACCCTCGCGAAGGAGAATCTCAGCGATGTTTGCCTTGATCTTGGAGTGCGGCATCACCACCCGGTCGTGATAGGCCGAGTTCGCATTGCGCAGACGGGTCAGCATGTCTGCGATCGGGTCGGTCATGGTCATGGCGACCTCATGATCCCTTCCCGCCGTGGTTCCCTGCTGGGCCTACGGCGACTGGTGGTTGCGCGCACAGCGCCTCACCACGACGACTTGCTTACGCCGGGGAGCTCGCCCCGGTGCGCCATCTGGCGCACGCAGATCCGGCACAGCCCGAACTTCCGGTAGACCGCCTTGGGTCGGCCGCAGCGCTGGCAGCGGGTGTAACCCCGCACCTTGAACTTCGGCTTGCGTGCGGACTTGATGATCAGCGC
>DASQVU010000542.1:0-2407 GCA_035640615.1 Pseudonocardiaceae bacterium | reverse complement strand
AGGTCGCTGTGATGGTGGGCGGCTCGGCGTGGGCGGGTCAAGCCACCGTCGGGGAGTTCGCCGCGCACGTCAAGAACAGGGCCCTCGGGGTCTCCGGGCGTGCGGTGCTGGGGCGGGCCGGCGACGATCAGCCGCAACGGGCGCAGGCACTGGCTCGGGCGGGGGCGGTGGCCTGCTCTGCCGGGACGCAGGGATAGTCACGGTGGGATCGCTAGGGAGCACGTTGATCTCTGCGGGCACCGCGCTGGTGGCCGGTATGTTCCTCGCGGCCACCGGGCTGCTGCAGCAGCGGGCCGCGAGCAAGCAGCCCTCTGGCGATCGGTTCTCGCTGCGGATGATAGTGAACCTGGCGCGGAACCGGAGGTGGCTGGCCGGGATTGGTGCCGCGGTGGGGTCCTACGTTTTCCAGGCGGTCGCGCTGGCCACCGGCCCGCTGTCGCTGGTGCAGCCGCTGGTGGTCTCGGAGTTGGTGTTCGCGATACCCATCTCGGTGCGGTGGCACCGCAGCCGGCTTGGGCGGCGGGAGTGGGCTGGGCTGCTCACCGTGACCGGCGGACTCGCCATTGGCATCGTCGCAGCCGATCCCCACCGGGGGCATCCGCTCCAGCCGTTCTCGTCGTGGATCTGGGCGCTCGCCGGGGTCGCGGCGGTCGCCACCGCTGCGGTACTCGTCGGCAAGGCGATTTGTGGTCCGGCTCGGGCCAGTCTGTTCGCGCTCGGTGGGGCGACGGTGATGGCTTTGCAGTCGGCCCTGTTCGCCGCCACGATCGCCTTGCTGCGCCACAACATCGGTCATACCTTCCTGACCTGGCAGCCGTACGCGCTGATCGTCGCCAGCTTCATCGGGATGTTCCTGGTACAAAACGCCTACCAGGCCGGTCCGCTGGCGGCGAGCATGCCCGTGATGGATGCGATGTTGCCCATGGTGTCGATCGGGTTGGGCATCGGAATCTTCGGTGAGTACGTGCGCACCACCGTGCTGGGCCTGACCGGCGCCGCGTTGGGCATTGTGCTGCTGGTGACCGGCATCATCATGCTGGACACCTCGCCGGTGATCCGCCGCCACCAACGCCAGGAACGCCGGCGACGTGACGAGAACGCATCGGGCGACCCCGTCGCCGCGTCGGCTCCCGGCGCGTGCTGAACCCAACGCAGCCGAGCGCCCGGCACCGCTGGCCGGTCGTTGACCAGCCGGGGCTTGGCGGGCAGGTTCCCGACACGCAGGGCAAGGCCAGGTTCTTGCCCGACGCGATGTCCCCGGGTGCTCGATCGTCGTGGCGATCGCCCGGAAGCGCCGGCTCGATCGAGAGCTAGTCGGCTCCTCCTGGTCCTTGTCCCTCAACGGCCCTCGATGGACCACGGTGGTAGGGATCGTGCTGCGGCTGGGCATGGCGGTGATCCAGTGAGGCCCGGCAGGGCGCTGAGTGTCGTCGCCCGCCGAGCGGGTCGGAGCCTGGTTGAGCGGGCCGAGGAGGTAGTGGGTGGACCCGCCCGGGCGCGGGTGATCCTCATCCTGGCGGCGGCGCTGGGTCTGCGGGGAGCGGACTTCGCCGCGGTCTCGGCCACCGCCAACAATCTGGAGCAGGCGTTTCACGTCAACAACACCGACATCGGGCTGCTGGTATCGGTCACCTCAGTGGCGGCCGCACTCGGCACCATCCCGATCGGCGTGCTCACCGACCGGACCCGGCGGACCCGGCTGCTCGCGATCAGCATCCTCGGCTGGGCGGTGGCGATGCTCTTCGCCGGCGCGGCGACGTCATTTTGTGGCTGTTGGCGTCGCGGGTCGCGTTGGGGCAGGACGACAGCGCCGCCAACGAGGTCATACTCGGGGTGGATACCACAGCGACGTGCACGTCGCCGCGGTCATCACTGCGCTCGGGGTGCTGGTAGGCACCGCGCAGTTCCCGGCCACCGCGGCGGGTTATCAGGCGTTAGTGGGCTGGGTGGCCACATTCGGGATGCTGCGGCGGGCCGGGGTGGAGGGCACCGGGTCCTACGGTGCAGCGCTGACCCGGCACCTGCGGGCGGCCGGGGTCGAGGTGATCGAGGTCAACGCACCCGACAAGGCCATCCGTCGTCGCCGGGGCAAGACCGACACCCTTGACGCCGAAGCCGCCGCCCGGGCAGTGCTCGCGGCCGCGCTAGCGGCAGCGCCTTCTTCTTTCTCCGCACTGGTCAGCCGCGCCTGACCTGGGACCGGTGACCAGGTGACACGCAGCAGTCCTGGATCGGCCCCGGAACAGTCTTTGACGGTGACCGCGCTGCCCTGCTCTGTCCAGGGTGCCCTCGGCGGCGCTCGCCGCGGCGCTGGCCCAACTCGACGCCCGGCCCGACGATCGGATGCTGATCCTGCTGCCCGATCGTCCCAGCTTCGCCGAGGCCTTTATCCAGCACACCAGTAACA
>DASQVU010000541.1:0-2077 GCA_035640615.1 Pseudonocardiaceae bacterium | reverse complement strand
TGCGCTAAGCCTGGGGGAGTGGACGAAGTCGCTAGTAGTTGCGGTTCGGATCGCAGCTGGGGTGCTCATCGGGCCGGACACCACGCCGGCGTCCGCGCAGCCAGGTCCGTTCTGGTACGCGCACCAGCCGGCCCCATGGTTGTGGTGGGATCGGCTGCGTGAGCACATGACGCCGCGGTCGGTGTACTTCCAGGGCGCATTACGGCTGGCTGCGGCACTTGCAGTGGCCCGGTTCCTCGCTGGCGTGCTGAACCTGTCACACGGCTTCTGGGTGCTGCTCACCATCCTTGCCGTACTGCGCACGTCGGCTGCTGAGACTCGGTCAGCGCTGCGACCTGCCCTCGTCGGCACGGTGTTCGGTTCACTGGTGGCTGCCGGCCTGCTTGTCGTCGGCATGCCTTCCACGGCGTACGCGGTGATCCTGCCGCTGGTGATGCTGGTCGGTTTCGCGGCCGGCCCGCTGCTCGGGCCTGGCTGGGGGCAGGCGCTGTTCACGCTCGTCATCGCGCTGGTGTTCGCGCAGGTTTCGCCGGTGGATTGGCGGCTGGCCGAGGCTCGGGTGGTGGATGTCCTGGTCGGGGCTGTGGTCGGGGTACTGATCGGGCTGCTGGCGTGGCCACGTGGTGGCTCTGGAGAGCTACACCGGGCGACCGGTGTGTTCCTCGGTGCCGCCGCCGGGGTGGTTCGCCAGACGGTGGCGACGCTGGCCAGCAACGCAAGCGCAGCAGCCGACCCGACCGGCGATGCGCTGCCCCGGGCCCGCACGGCCGGCCACCTTGCTGAGGCGTCCTATGCGCTGTACCAGACTGAGCGTCACCCGCCAGCCGTTGTGGACTGGCAAGCAACGTTGCTCGCAGGTCATCACGCGGTCCGTGGAGCCGAGGCACTGTTGCGCACCTGCCCGACCGGTGGGCTGGTGCCGTGCGTGGCCTCGTTGGCTGCCTTGGCCGACGATGTCGTCGGCCGTTTCGAGCGGGTCGCCGAAGGCCTGCTGCGCCACGATCGGACCGCGGTGACCACAAAACTGTCGGCTCCCCCCACGATCGAGTGGCCTACCAATCTCGGGCAAGCGCTGTATCACCTTGCGGATCTGCGGGTATGGCTTTACGGCCTGCGCGAGGACCTTGACCGGATCACTCCGTCGATCCCCGACGCCGATGGTCAAAAGCGAGCCGAGCTGCGGTCGGCGAGCGCGTAGGTCACTTCGGAAGCTACTGCCGTCACGGTGAGAACTGACGGCCAGGTACCGAATTTTTTGGCCAGCGGATGGGAGCCGCCGAACGCGGCGGCATACACAGCAAGAAGCAAGCCCATCACGGTTCGATATGGACCCCTCCCTCGGGTGGGGCGTCCCCCATTTGCTGCCCCGCCGATCCGAGTGATTGGGCTACGCAGTGCCGACGAGATGGGGCGACGGTCTCCAACTACAAGAACAGAAGGCGGGTCAAGTTTTGCACCCGAAGTCGACTCGACGCACGCTAATCAAGCCAGCGTCGACGCCTAGGCGCATCGACCCGAGCCAGCAGGTCAATTGACGCAATTTGATGTCCGTTGTGAAGCTTCACGCAATCCCTTGTTTCACCACCTGATTCTTTCCGTTCTCATTCGTGGCTCACTGTCCACGGATGGAGTCGCGCTCAGAAGCAACGTAACAACGGCTCATAACCCAGCGACTCCGCCCGTTGATGTCTCGGGCGATCAACCCTGTCGGAACCCGAGACGTGCTGAGGGGTTGTGCCCGATATGTGCCCAACTTCTACGCTGGCGCTGTTCCCACGTGATTTTCTTGCAGGTCAGATGGAGTAGCCGTGTCGGCAAGCTCGGCCCCTTAAAAGCATCATGCCCATTCGAGGAGTCACACCCGCACACCCGCACGCCATCATATTGATCATGATGCGACGGTCGGTTGCTACGATCACCGACAGGGATGGACGTCCAGCTGTTCGGTCTTGCCCTCATCTTGGGGGCCACCTCGGCGATTAGCCCGGGGCCGCTAGTGGCCCTGGTGGTGAGCAGTACGCTGGATCGCGGTTTTTGGGCGGGGCTCCGTATCGCCGTCGCCCCATTGCTTACCGAC
>DASQVU010000540.1:0-2623 GCA_035640615.1 Pseudonocardiaceae bacterium | reverse complement strand
TATGGAGATGGGATTTCACCTACTGCGCCGGGCTGGCTACGGCGAGGACTTCCTCGAGGAGGTGGCCCGGGTGATGGAGTATTCGCAGGCCTACCAGCAGTACCGCGACGACATCGAGGTGTTCGAGCCGGCGGTGACCGGATGACCGTGACGGGCGCCCGCATCCTGTCGGTGAACGTGGGCGCCCCGCGGTTGGTGCGCTGGCGCAACCGCGACGTACTGACGTCGATCTTCAAAGACCCGGTGGAGGGGTGGGTCGCAGTACAGGGAGTCAACCTCGTCGGCGACGATCAGGCCGACCGCCGGGTGCACGGCGGCCCGGACAAAGCCGTGTACGCCTACGCCCAGGAGGACCTCGGCTGGTGGTCGGCCCGGCTCGGCATTCCGCTGCCACCGGGGACGTTCGGGGAGAACCTCACCGTGGCCGGGGCGGCTGTGACCATGGCGGTGATCGGGGAGCGCTGGCGGATCAACGACGTACTGTTGGAGGTCTGCGCACCTCGCACGCCGTGCTACAAGTTCGGCATCCGAATGGGCGACGACGGCTTCCCACGCCGGTTCGCCGCCGCCGGCCGGCCCGGCGCTTACCTGCGCATCCTGGCGCCGGGCACGGTCGCGGCCGGTGACGCCGTGATCGTGGAGCACCGCCCCAGCCACGGCGTCACCATCCACGCAGTCGCAGAGGCTTACCACCGCGACCGCTCCCGGGCCGCCGAGCTACTGGCTGCCCCTGAACTGGCCGGAAACTGGCAAAACTGGGCACGCGCATTGGTCGCCCGCAGCGCCCGCACTTGATTCATTCGGTATCGGGGACCAAAAGGACTACCGCACTGGGGGACGGCGCTCGCCGCAACGAAGTTGGGAAACGCGGAATGGGCGGCGCAGCTCGCTGGACCTCCCGCAAGCACCTTCCGACCGTCCTTGACATGGTCAGTAGTGAGGCCTCAGCCGAGGAATTCGCGCAGGCGCGCCACATCGTGCCGCCACTGGTGCGCGTACTGCTCAGGATGTTTTGGGGCCCGGCCTATGCCGAACGCCGCCACCGCCTCTACCACCCGGTGGCGACACAGAGCCGGGTATGAATTAGGCGCTACTGGCGCCGAAGCCACCACGTTCATGCTTGCTTCGCACCGCCGAGGGCAGCCAGGAAAGACTCCGCCCAGCGCTGCACGTCATAGGTCATCACCTGCCGCCGCAGCGCTCGCATCCGGCGGTGCCGCTCGTCGGGAGCAGCTGTGATGGCGCGTTCGATGGCGTTCTTGATGCCGTCGAGGTCGTGTGGGTTGACCAGGAAGGCGCTGGTCAACTCGGCGGCCGCACCGGCGAACTCGGAAAGCACCAGGGCACCGTTCAGATCGGCTCGGCAAGCGACGTACTCCTTGGCGACCAGGTTCATGCCGTCGCGCACGGGAGTGACGAGCATGACGTCCGCAGCGACGTAGAAGGCGATCAGTTCCTCGCGCGGGACCGACTGGTGCAGGTAGTGCACCGCGGGATGGCCCACTCGCCCGAATTCACCGTTGATCCGGCCGACGGCCTGCTCGATGTCGTTGCGCATGCGCTGGTAATGCTCCACGCGCTCGCGCGACGGGGTGGCCAGCTGCACCATGACAACGTCGTCCGCGGTGATCCGGCCGTCTGCGTAAAGCTCGCACAACGCGCGCAACCGCACGTCGATGCCCTTGGTGTAGTCGAGCCGGTCCACGCCCAGCACGATGGTTTTCGGGTTGCCCAACTCCTCGCGGATCTGCTCGGCGCGCCGGCGGATCGGCTTGCTGCGCGCCATCTTGTCCAGCGTGCTGGAGTCGATCGAGATCGGGAACGCGCCGACTCGCACGGTGCGGCCGTCGATGTCGACTGTGCCCGGCTTGGTGCGTACGCCCACGGCGCTCTTGGTTGCCGACGCTCCGGCCAGCCGGCGCGCCAGAAACAGGAAGTTCTGCGCGCCGCCCGGCAGGTGAAACCCGACCAGATCAGCACCGAGTAAGCCGCGGATCAGCTCGGTGCGCCAGGGCAGTTGTAAGAACAATTCCACCGGGGGGAACGGGATGTGCAGGAAGAAGCCGATACGCAGGTCGGGGCGCAACTCCCGGAGCATCCGGGGCACCAGCTGGAGCTGGTAGTCCTGCACCCATACGGTGGCCCTCTCGCCGGCGACCTTGGCGGTGGCCGCGGCGAAGCGCTCGTTGACTGCGAGGTAGGCGTTCCACCAGTGCCGGTGAAACACCGGGGGAGCCACCACATCGTGGTACAGCGGCCACAGCGTGGCGTTGGAGAAACCCTCGTAGTAGTCGGTGACTTCCGCTGTCGACAGAGGCACCGGATGCAACGTCACGTCACCGTCCTCGATGGGGTCCACCTCGACGTCGGGCACACCCGGCCAGCCCACCCACGCGCCGCGGTGCACGCGCAAAAATGGCTCCAGCGCCGTGACCAGCCCGCCCGGGCTGGCCTTCCACCGCTGGGTGCCATCAGGCAGCCGTTCCAGATCCACCGGCAGCCGGTTGGCCACCACCACGAAATCCGCTGTTGCGCTGCTCGCGGCGTCGGTCACGGCCCAGCCTCCCTCATCCGCACCGTTATCCACTGACAGTAGCGGCGCGGCGGGTTACCTGCTTGTTTA
>DASQVU010000539.1:0-2137 GCA_035640615.1 Pseudonocardiaceae bacterium | reverse complement strand
GTGGTCGCCACACAGGCGGTGCGGCGGTTCACAATCGTGGGCATCGTTCGGTTCGGGACTGTCAGCTCGATCGGCGGGGCGTCACTCATCAGCATGGACCTGCCCGCGGCCCAGCGCATCACGAACAAGATGGGCAAGTACGACGAGATCAGGGTGGCGGCCGCCTCCGGGGTGACACCGACCGACCTGGTCGGCCGGTTGTGGGCGCACATCCCGCCCGACCTGCGCAGCAGGGTCAAGGTGCAGACCGGCACACAGAACGCCGACGCCCAGACGTCCGCCGTCGGGAACGCGCTCGGTTCGATCACCAACGTCCTGCTGGCGTTCGGCTTCGTGGCGGTTTTCGTCGGCGCCTTCGTCATCTTCAACACCTTTTCGATCACGGTGGCGCAGCGCGCCCGCGAGTTCGCCATGCTGCGCACGATCGGCGCCACCCGCGGGCAGGTGCTCCGATCGGTCGTCCTGGAGGCGCTGCTCGTCGGCGCGATCGCCTCTGTCGTCGGGTTGTTCGCCGGGGTCGGCATTGCCAGGGCGCTCAACGCGCTGTTCGTGGCCTTCGGGATCGATCTGCCCAACGCGGGGATGATCTTCAAGCCGCGTACGGCGATCGTAGCCCTGCTCGTCGGCACGGTCGTCACGCTGGCGGCGAGCCTCATGCCGGCCGTCCGCGCCACGCGCGTCCCGCCGATTGCGGCCCTGCGCGAGGGTGTCCAGCTCCCTCGTGGCCGTTTCTCCCGCTTCACCCCCTCCATCGCGGGCGTCCTGATAGCCCTTGGGCTTGCCGCGCTGGCCATCGGTATCTTCGCGTCGATCTCCGCCACCAACCAGCGCCTCTCGCTGATCGGGCTGGGCGCCCTGCTCCTGTTCCTGGGGGTGGCCATGATCACTCCACAACTGGTCGGCCCGCTGGCCGGCATCATCGGGTGGGCACCGGAGCGGCTGACCGCCATCACGGGGCGGCTGGCGCGGGAGAACGCGGTGCGCAACCCCGCGCGAACGGCGGTGACGGCGGCGGCGCTGATGATCGGTCTGGCGGTGGTGGGCTTCGTGACGGTCTTCGCGGCCGAGCTGAAAAAGACCGCGAACGACGCCATCAGCCGCGAGATCGTCGGTACGTTCGCAATCTACAGCAACGGCAACAATCTGATCCCGGCGGGGGCGGCCGCCGCTGTGGCGCACCTGCCGGGTGTAGCGGCCGTCTCGTCCCTCAAGATCGACGCCGGGCATCTCGCAGGCCTTGGCGATTACCAGACTAACGGCATCCAGCCGGCGACCTTCGGGAAACTGTACCACTTCGAGTGGAAAGTGGGGTCGGACGCGACGGCCGCAACCATGGGCCCACACAGCGCGCTCATCGACGATACCATGGCGAAGAACAACCATCTCACGGTCGGCTCGCGGATCCGGGTCACCACGCCGGCCGAGACACACGACAGCTTCGTCGTCACCGGCATCTACAAGAACACGCAGCTCCTCCCCAACTGGTGCATCCGCTACGACACCATGCGCAAGGACTGGCAGCAGCCGCGGGACTTCGCGGTGCTGGTCAACGCCGCCCCCGGGCAGAACATAAAGGCGCTCAAGGCGCACATCGCCGCCCTGCTCAGCGCACAGTACCCGACCGCGTCGGTCCACTCGCAGCAGGATCTGAAAGAGCAGAATACCCAGAACGTCAACAAATTGCTGGCGCTGATCTACGTGCTGCTGGCGATGAGCGTGCTGGTCTCCCTGTTCGGCATCATCAACACGCTGGTGCTCTCCGTCTACGAGCGGACACGGGAGATCGGGATGCTGCGCGCCATCGGGACGACCCGCACCCAGGTGCGTTGGATGATCCGGTGGGAAAGCGTCATCACGGCGGTGATCGGTGCTGTGACCGGCCTGGTGGTGGGCATTGTGCTCTCGATCCTGGTGACGGCCGGACTGCAAAGTCAGGGCATCGAGTACGCGCTCCCCATCGGCCAGCTGCTGCTCTGGGTGGTGTTCGCCATGCTGTTCGGCATCGTGGCCGCTGCATGGCCGGCGCGGCGCGCCGCCAGGCTGGATGTGCTGGGGGCCATCGCATACGAATAAGGGGTGATGCATGGATCGAACAGATACACCGACGAGCGTGAGAACGGCGGTCGACGAGACGGTC
>DASQVU010000538.1:0-5820 GCA_035640615.1 Pseudonocardiaceae bacterium | reverse complement strand
GCTCCTCGTGGCATATGTACCCGCTGGGCATCCTGTTCGGGCTCGGCCTGGAAACCGCCTCCGAAGTTACACTGCTCACCCTGTCCGCGAGTGCCGCCCAGGCCGGGGGCACCGGCCTGCTCGCGACGTTGTCGCTGCCGCTGCTGTTCGCCGCCGGCATGAGCGCCTTCGACACCTGCGATGGGCTGCTGATGTCGCTGGCCTACACCTGGTCGCAGCGGCGCCCGGCGCGGCGGCTGTACTACAACATCGTGACCACTTGGGCGACAGTGTTCGTAGCCGGTTTCATTTCCAGCGTCTACCTGGCCGCGGTGCTGGTCGAGCATGCCGGCGCCGCGTTCCTTTCCGGGTACGCCAGCCTCGCCGATCACTTCGAGCTGCTGGGCTACGTCATCGTCGCCTTCTTCGTGGCCGTCTGGGCAGGCGCAGTGGCACTGTGGCGTTTCGGCGGCTTCGACCGGCGCTATGGCAGCCCCGGTGTATGACACCTGATGAGATAAGCAGCTAGGAGGCCGCTGGCGTGAATACCCAAATCCTGATCGTGCTCGCCGTCGGCCTATTCGCGTTGACCGTGCTGGCCGGTGTGGGCTTGCTGGTGATCGCCCGCCTACGCCGGTCGATCAAAGCGCAGTTCGACACCCTCGAGAACCTGCTGAGAACCGTCCAAGCCAGCCAGCCTCACAGCGACCCGGGCGAGCCGTCCTATCCCCGACATGGAGACATATCGGGGTGAAAGGGCCGCTTTCACCCCGATATGTCTCCATGTCGGGGGCGCAGGTCAGTCGGACATGCGCTGGCGCAGGACGGCCAGGGTTTGGCGCAGCACTCGCGAGACCTGCATCTGTGAGACGCCGAGCTGCTCGGCGATCTGGGTCTGCGTGCATTGGTGAAAGAACCGCAACGCGAGAATGGTCCGGTCCAGGGGTGGCAGTTGCGCCAGTAACGGGCGCAGTGACTCCCGGTCGTCGATCAAGGCCAGGGTCCGGTCCAGGGTGCTGACGGCCGTGCCGCCGGGCGATGAACCGCCTCCAGGATCATCCAAGGACAGGCCTCGGTAGGCATCGGCAGCCTGCAGCGCCTCGATGACGTCTGAGGTCGGTATTCCCAACTGCTCAGCGATCTCGCTGGGGCGCGGCGCGCGCCCGTGGTGCTGGGATAGCGCGGGAAGTGCGCGCTTGATTGCGATATACCGCTGCTGTAGCCGGCGTGGTATCCGGGTCGGCGAGCCGAAATCCCGGAAATAGGACCGTATCTCGCCGGTGATGGTGGGTACGGCGAAGGACAGGAAATCCGAGCCGCGGTCTGGTTGGAATCGGTCCACCGCATGGATCAGCCCCACGGTGGCGACCTGGACCAGATCATCCAGCGGCTCGCCGCGGCCTGCGAAGCGGCGCGCGATGTGTTTGGCCACCGGCAGGTAACCACTGATCAACTCATCGCGCAGCCGTTGCCGCTGCGAGTCGCCCGGAGCCGATTGGGCGTAGCGCCGGTGCAGCGCTACCAGGGGCGTGGCCATCGGGCGGCACGGACCCCGTTCCGGTTATCGCGCCGTTCCCGGACCGCCGGGATACGCTCGTGGCAGTCCCGTCCTGCCGTTGCTGGGCGGCAGTTGGCGCGGCTACCGGCTCGTCCGTCGACGTCGCAGCCATTACCCGGCCGGTCGGTCCGAACCGCCTCGCACCCGCATCAGGGTAGCGCAAATGTTGCTCAGCAACACCTATTGCGCTAAAGCACACTTTTGGAGGAGCTTGCACCGGGGCCTACCGTGGTAACCCAAACGGGACGGTTGGCGATCTCCAGGGAGCAGGGAGGAGGGACACTGGGCGCATGCGGTCCACCCCACCTGAAGACGATGCGCCGTCCCCTACGCGCACGGAAATCGACGCGGCCATGTCTGCGGCCCGAGTATTCGTCGGGGTATGTGCCCAGTCAGTGGCAAGCGTGGAAGATCGGGTCACCCTGCCGCAGCTTCGGGTTCTGGTCATGGTCGCGAACAAGGGTCCGCAGAACCTCGCATCCGTCGCCCAGACGCTTGGCGTGCATCCCTCTAATGCCACCCGTAGGTGCGACAAGCTCGTCGATGCGGGCCTGCTTCACCGCAGCGAGGATCCAACCGATCGGCGCAACCTGATCCTCCAGCTGACGCCCGCAGGTCGCCAGCTTGTCGGGGAGATGACCGCGCAACGGCGCGCCGCGATCGAGGACGTCCTCGACAAGATGCCGGCCCCGCTGCGCCGCGATCTGGTACCTGCGCTGGTGGCTTTCGCCCAAGCCGCGGGAGAGCTTTCCGCCAGCGAGGCATGGGCGCTGGGGTGGAGCTCAGAGCAGCCCAACGGCTCTTCGCAAGTGCCCAGCAGCACCCCCTGCGGCTAACGGGTTTCACCGAGTCGCGGCGGCGGCGCGGCAGCGTCCCGCCGGTACCTCTCGTTCGGAGTCGCCGGTCGTCTCCTGGAACGCTAACCTGTCTATATAGGTCTAGGTGGGGGTCGGGAATGAACCGGATGACCAACGAACAGGCGGCGCCCCCGCACTACCAGAAAATTGCTACCCATATCGGCGAGATGATCAAATCTGGCGACTATCGAGCCGGCGATCGCTTACCCTCCGAGTCGGAAATCATGGCCCGATTCGAAGTCTCGCGGGGCACCGCGCGCCAAGCCCTTGCGGTACTACAGGCACAGGGCCTTGCCCAGGCAGCAGTCGGCCGCGGCGTGTTCGTCCGGGAACAGCGACCGTCGCGCCGCATCGCGTCTGACCGCTACCAGCACGAAGTGCGCCAGATCACCAAGGGCACCGTATCGCCGCGCGAACCCGCGACATCGTTCACCGAAGATCACCACATTGGCCAGGATGAATACCGCCTGGATAAGGACTTCCGAGAGATCCGGGCCAACGACGAGCTAGCCGGGCTATTCGGTATCAGCACCGGAGAACTGCTTCTGGAGCGGCGTTTCGTATTCTACGCGAAGGACACGCCACAACAGATGAGCAGCTCTTACCTGCTATTCCGACTGGTGGGTGGTACACCTATAGCAGATCCAGCGAACGAGCCGTGGCCTGGCGGCAACATCGCCCAACTTGCCACTCTAGGTGTAATTATCAGTCGGGTGGAAGAATCCGTCGCAGCGCGGATGCCGTTGCCAGACGAGGCCGCGACCCTACAGATCCCAACCGGTGTTCCGGTGTTGACTATCGCACGACGGATGCTCGCGGGACCTGACCGGGACAGCGTGGTAGAAGTCGCTAACATCGTGATCCCAGCCGACCGAATTATCCTTGACTACACGATCAACCTTGACGTGTGGCCGGATCCGGTGCGGACAATTTTCACCTCGGGCGACGGGTCGGCTGGCCGGTGATCGGCAATCGATCGAAATCAGGCTGGGCGTTCAAACCAGGAGAACGTCGCGGCGCCGTGTGCCGGTGAGCTGCGGCCGGCAGCCGGTGCCGCTGGACTGCTCGCAGCATGCTGCGCCCGGTGCCGCGCCTGAGTCGCGGGTTGAGGGGCGGGTGTCCCGGCCGTCAATCGGGCCCGCCGCGCAGCGGCCAGTGCGGCCTGCACCGCCTGCTCGACCGCTGCGGAATCCTGTTGATGCGCGCCCGGATGGGGCCGTGCTCCTGCCGGTTGCCCGGAGGCCGTCCGGAGGTTCAACGCGGCAGCAGGCCGACGGTGTTGCCCCCGGTAATCAGCCCGCTGATGATCAGCAGCTGGGACATCGGCGTTGAGCCGTTCCCGACAAAGCTGATCATAGATCGGTGTATCCCTCACGCAGCGACACCGTAGGGGCAGATTTGCACCAGATGGCCTCAACACGCTGGGCACCACCGGCTTGCCTGCTTCCGCCGTCCGCCGCTCGCCGGGTGCGGCAGAGGAAGCAGGGCATGCGTGCCCGGATAGTTACTGACAGCTTGTTGCAAATAGCAGACTTGTGCAGTTGACTGTCACTCGTTAGAGGTGTGCCGGCGCCCCCGCTGGCACGAAGCGCGAGGTGAGTCATGGCTGCCGTGACCGTCGACATTTCCGGCTGGAATCGTTTCCGCACCGCACTCACCTCTCGGGAGTGGGCCAGCATCGCCGGCATGGTCGGGTTCATCTTGCTGCTCAACGTGGTCGGCTGGGTGGTGCTGGCAGTGTTCATCGCGCCGTATCACTACAACATGGGTGCCTCCGGGGTGTACGGCATCGGCCTGGGTTTCACCGCGTACGCGTTAGGGATGCGGCACGCTTTCGACGCCGACCACATTGCCGCGATCGACAACACCACCCGCAAGCTGATGACCGATGGCCAGCGCCCGCTGTCGGTGGGATTCTGGTTCTCCCTTGGCCACTCCAGCATCGTCTTCCTGCTGTCGCTGCTGCTGTCGCTTGGCGTGCGCGCGCTGGCCGGCCAGGTGGAGAGCGAGTCATTGACCCTACACACGGCGACCGGTGTGATTGGCACATCGGTATCGGGGGTATTCCTCTACCTCATCGGCATCATCAATCTGGTGGTGCTGGTCGGGATCATCAAGGTATTCCAGCAAATGCGGCGGGGCAGCTTCGATGAGGCTGAGCTGGAAAAGCAACTCAACAGCCGCGGATTCATGAACCGCTTTCTCAACCGGACAACCAAAGCCGTCCGCAAACCCTGGCACATGTACCCGCTAGGCTTGTTGTTCGGCTTGGGATTCGATACCGCTACCGAAGTCGGGCTGCTGGTGCTGGCCGCCGGCGCTGCTGCGTTCGCGCTGCCCTGGTACGCCATTCTGGTACTGCCCATCCTGTTCGCCGCCGGGATGAGCATGTTCGACGCCGCCGACGGCTGCTTCATGAACTTCGCCTATGGGTGGGCTTTCGCCAAGCCGGTTCGTAAGGTCTTCTACAACATCACCGTCACCGGGCTCTCGGTGGCCGTGGCCCTGATCATCGGCACCATCGAGCTGGTCTCCATCCTGACTGACAAGCTCGGTATCGAGTCCGGTCCGCTGGCCTGGGGCGCCCATCTCGATCTCAACAACGTCGGGTTCTTCATCGTGGGCCTGTTCGTCGTTACCTGGCTGGCCGCCCTGGCGGTGTGGCGATTCGCCCGCATCGAGGCCAGGTGGACCGCACGGCTGGCACCCAGCAGCGAAGCACCCAGCCAGCCGGCTATCGCTCAGCAGTACAGCCGAGGCTGATCAAACGGGCCCATTCCGGTGGCGAATGCCCATCCGGTTGACATTCTATGTAAGGGATACCTAGCCTACGTGAGCTTAGCCTATTCACACTAACGGCGGCCCGAGGTGAGGATGGTGCCTAAACCAGTCACTGTGCGCAACCATAGTCGCTTCGATCGGTCGGGCCGCATCAGCGCGCCGCGCCCGGTCACCGCAACCGTCTTGATCTGCACTGCTGTCCTGCTCGCGGGCTGTGGCCGTTCGAATTCCCCGACCCAGGCCAGCCCACCGGCTCACGAGGTGAAGATCGCTTTATCGGACGCCGGCTGCGAGCCGCAGCCAGCGAGCGTGCCGGCGGGCCCGGTCAAGTTTGTGATTACTAACTCCGGGTCGTCCAGGGTTACCGAAGCGGAGTTGCTGCACGACGGCAAGATCCTTGCGGAGAAGGAAGGCGTCAAGCCGGGCTCTTCCGGTGACCTCGTGCTCCGTCTGGACGACGCTGGCAGCTACAGCATCCACTGCGCCGCCGGCGCGAAGAACTCCTGGGATTTCACCGTCACCGGCGGCGCCGTGCATCCGAGTAATGCTGCACTGGCGGCTGCCACTCAGGGCTATCACGACTACGTCGTCAGCGAGGTGGACCAACTGGTCGCCTCCACCAAACAATTCACCGACGCGGTCCGG
>DASQVU010000537.1:0-2496 GCA_035640615.1 Pseudonocardiaceae bacterium | reverse complement strand
TCGTGTGTCTGATACGACCGCCTGGGGTGTGTCGCGTCGGCAGCGACACCACGTTTTTGATCGAGGTTTTGCGTCTGGGTGGTTATGCGGCTGGTCGTCGGGTGCTGGATGTGGGGACCGGCACCGGGGCGTTGGCGTTGGCCGCCGCCCGGGCCGGCGCGGCCTCGGTCACCGCGGTGGATCTGTCGCTGCGTTCGGTGGCCGCCGCGTGGCTGAACAGTCGCCTGCACCGGGTGATGTGCACCGTGCGCTGGGGTGATCTCTGTGGGCCGGTAGCCGACCAGCAGTTCGACCTGATCCTGGCCAACCCGCCCTATGTCCCGGCGGCCACCGAGGCGCTGTCCCGGCATCGGATCAACCGCTGCTGGGACGGGGGTCTTGACGGACGGGTCGTCGTGGATCGCCTCTGCACCGAAGGACCAGATCTGCTCGCGCCGGGGGGCATGATGTTGGTCGTCCACTCCGCAGTCTGCGATGAGGACATCACGCTCAAGCGCTTTGCTGACACGGGGCTGCAGGCTGAGGTCATCGCCCGGTGCACGGTGCCCTTCGGTCCGGTGATGCGCGCCCGAGCCGCCATGCTCGCATCCCGCGGATTGGTCGAACCCGGCCAGCGTGACGAGGAGCTGGTGGTCATCGGAGCCCAGCGTGGACGCTAAGCGAAATCGGCGCCGGGTCATGCTGACCGAGGAGGGACCGGTGTTGGTGTACGGCCCGATCGATGTCGTGCTACCCGACGGTCGGATGGTGAGTTCTGATCGGGCGGTCAGCGCCTTGTGCACGTGCCGGCGCAGCCGCCGCTATCCGTTTTGCGACACCAGCCATCGGCGGCGGGTACGGCAGGACCGCAGATGTTGAGCACCATCGCGACGCACCAGGTCATGCCGCCGAGGCTGCCGGTGCCGCGTGGCCCACTGTCGGCCGCGGTGCTGGACACCTTGGGTGGGCGCACCACGGCCGCTGCCACAAACATCGGGACCAGGACGGTTGAGTGGGCCGACCCGTACGGCGAGGACCTGCAGCTGGCCTTGTATTGCTGCTATGAGCTGCACTACCGCGGTTTTGCCGGGGTCGTTGACGACTGGGAGTGGGACCCGGGGTTGCTGGCGCTTCGCCGGCAGCTGGAAAACATATTCCTCACCGCGCTGCGGGCTGATGCCCCTGGCGGCAGCGATGTCACCGCCGCGATTGACGCGCTGCTGGTGGAGAGGGTCGACGCCGAGGGTGTCTCGCACTATCTGCGCCGGGCCGGAAAGCGGTGGCAGCTGCGCGAATACCTGGTGCACCGCTCGCTGTATCACCTCAAAGAGGCCGACCCGCAGGCGTGGGTGATCCCCCGGCTGGCCGGGCCGGCCAAGGCGGCGTTTGTCACCGTCGAGCATGACGAGTACGGCTCGGGCCATCCCGATCGCATGCATGCCCGGCTGTTCGCCACCATGATGACCGAACTCGGGTTGTGCGCCGACTACGGTGTCTACCTCGACGCCGTTCCGGCCCAGACGCTGGCCGAGGTCAACTTCATGTCGTTGTGCGGGTTGCACCGTCGGCTGCGCGGCGTGCTCATCGGCCAGTTCGCCACCGTCGAGTTGACTTCCTCTCCCCGATCTGCCCGGCTGGTCCGGGCCATGCACCGGCTACGGTGCAGCCCTGCGGCGATCGAGTTCTACGCCGAACATATCGAGGCCGACGCGGTGCACGAGCAGCTCGTCCGTCACGGCGTCATCGCGCCGCTGTTGGTGGCCGAACCGCAGCTTGCCGCTGATGTGGTCTTCGGTATCCAAGCCAGCACCCTGCTCGCCGATCGGCTGTCTGACCTGCTGCTAGAGGGATGGACCCACAACCGGTCCACACTGCGCCATCCGCTACCGGATGCCCCAGCGAGCATTCCAGCCCACCGACAATGATCTCGGGCGCGGGGCGGTCGGAAAAGACGATGCTGATCGCGGCCACCGCTGCGATCAGCTAAGCCTGCGCCCCCGCGCGGGGCGCTGCACCGGAAGGATGATCAAGATGGTCGAGCAGACAATCGCGAGACGAGCCGTGGCGGTGCAGCAAGCTCTCCAGTCCTACTCCGACACGGTGCTGCACTCCCAGCCCCACAATGGGCGACCGATCATCGCCGACCTCCTCAGCGGGGATCCGCAAGAACTACCCCCACACGGATTCGCCGAAGCACTCCGGCGATTCAGCATTCCCACCTCCCGCGACTGGTTCGCCTATCGCTTCGCCCACCAGCCTGCGCGTCAGGCAGCAGCCCACGCACTGACTGCGGAGCTGGGCGTCGGCGTTGCTTACCACGACATCTTCCTGACCCGCGGCGCCGCAGGGGCCATCGCCCTGGCGCTGCACACCGTCGTCGACCCCGGTGACGAGGTCCTCTTCATCAGCCCACCGTGGTTTTTCTACGAAGCCATGATCCTATCCAGCGGCGCCACGCCAATCCGGGTCCGCCTGAGACCCCCCGCCTTCGACCTGGACATCGACGCGATCATGGCA
>DASQVU010000536.1:0-7716 GCA_035640615.1 Pseudonocardiaceae bacterium | reverse complement strand
AACCGGGATTTCGAGGTTCAGTCGCTGCGCAGCCGGCTTGACACCTTCAACCAGGTTCTGCGAATTCTCACCCTGTTCACTGCGGCCGTCGCAGCGATCTCTCTGGTCGTCGGCGCAATCGGCGTCTTGAATATCATGCTGGTTTCGGTCACCGAGCGAACCCGTGAGATCGGTATCCGCAAGGCGATCGGGGCGACTCGTCGAGCAATTCTTGAACAATTCCTTATCGAGTCTCTGGTGTTGGCTGGCCTGGGTGGCTTGATCGGCGTCGTGGTGGGGGTCGGGCTGTCAGTGCTCGGCGCCAGCATCGCGCCGTCGTTCGGTCCGACCTTCGCCACCTTCGCACCCGCCGTGACCATCCCCTCGGTGGTGCTCTCGTTCGCCATCAGTTTGGCGATCGGACTGGTCGCTGGAGGGTACCCGGCCAACCGCGCGGCGCGGCTCCGGCCCATCGAGGCGCTCCGGTACCAGTAGCCACCAGGCCCGTCGCATCACCGCACGAGATCCCGTAACTCCCTGCCGTCTGAGGCGTTGCTTGTCGTGAAGCCGAAGACACAGGGGGACATCACTGTGATCAATTTCCTGACCAGCCCATCGGCGCAGTCTCCAGCCCGGTGCTCAGGTGCTCGGGTGCTGGTGTCGGTGGGGCTGGTCGCCGCGTTGGGCCTGGCGGCCGGCTGTGGCACAGAGCCGACGCCGCCGCCAACCGGCAGGGTGGAACGCGGATCAGTTGTGACCAAGGTGTCTGCTTCCGGCTCGCTCTCGGCCATCAAGGAGCTGAACGTAGGTTTCCCCAAGGGCGCGCAACTCAAGGAACTGCTGGTCAAGGTGGGGGATCGCGTGACCCCGGGCCAGGTCGTGGCACGGGAGGATGACTTTGCGTTCCGGCAGGTGTTGAACCAACTGCAGGGACAATTGAATGCCCAGCAGGCATTGTTGGATCTGGCGGCGAACGACCCGACGGCCCAAGGAGCGCACGATACCTTGGAACAGGCGCGTCAGATCTTGGCCGCGACGGAGAAGTCGGTTCAAGCACAGCTGCAGGCCGACGAAACGGCTGTTGGCCAGGCGCACAGACAGCTCGATTTTGATAACTTTTTGCTTGATAAAGCTGAGCAAGCGCTGCGTGCCGACCAAGCGTCCTGTGCGGCCACCGGAGGTATTCCGGCTACCCCCGCAACACCGGGTACAGGGGTACCCGGTAGCCCGGTAGCTGGGCCCGGCAGTGGTCCCAGATCGTCGGTCGGGGTCGGGCCAACTGAGGCCGGGGTGGAGGACCCTGCCCGTGTTGGTCCGGTGTACGCGGGTAGTACGGGTACCGGGGGTCCGAACGGCAGTGGCGGTACTGCTGGCGGTGGCAATCCATCCTGTAACCGGATCGCAACGGATCAAAGTAATGTGGTCAATGCGCGCCGCACGGTGTTGATGGACAAGTCCACGGTGACCGCTGCTCAGCAGAAGCTCAACGTTGACCGTACCACCGGGCAGGTTTCGATTGAGAATGCCCGCCAAAGCGTAGTCAGCGCACAGAACACTCTGGTATCTGCAGCGACGAATCGTCCGTTCAACATCGATCAGCAGGTGGCCCTGGTATCGAGCCTGCGGGCCCAGGTCGCGGCCGCTCAGAGGGATGTCGAAAACACTGTGCTTCGCGCACCGGTGGCGGGCACGGTCTCGGTAATCAACGGTACGGTGGGCGAGTTCCTGCAACCCAGCTCTGGCGTCAGCCCACTAGCACCTGGTAGTACTTCGCCCATTCCCGGACTTAACGGCGTGACGTCAAACAGCAGCACTTCGTTGGGTAACCCCGCTACCGGTGCCGCACGCCCCGGTGGCACGCAGTTCATGGTTCTCGATGACGTGAACACCTTCCAGGTGGTTGTCCCCTTCGAGGAGTCTGACGCCGCCAAGGTCGCACCGAACCAGAAGGTCAATGTCACGTTCGACGCTATTCCCGATCTCACCCGTGCCGGTACTGTCCTTTCGGTGGCGCCATCAGGCAGCAACATTTCTAGCGTTATAAACTATTACGTCACTGTGGTTCTCAATGAAATTGATCCGCGACTTAAGAATGGTCAGACCGCTCAGGCACGAGTTATCACGAACGAAGTTGATGATGTGTTGACAGTTCCTAACTCGGCAGTCCGTAAGCGCGGCGATCAGAGCACGGTCACCATCATTGATGCGGCCGGAAATCAGCAGCAAGTTAGATTCCAGCCCGGGCTGGTTGGAGATGACCGCACCCAGGTAATCTCTGGCCTCCGAGAAGGTCAGCAAGTCATTCTCCGTCAGGGTGTATGATCTGAGCTAAGGAAACGTGCAGCTTCCGTTCCCGGCGGATTGAAGACGCCTGACTTAGCATCAGGATTGCCAACGCAGACCTCGCCTTCAAGGCCGTCGGGATCCCGGAAGAAAATGCTCAACACCGGTCCGAAGTCTGTGACGAATCCGTCACTGGCAGCGCTGTCGATGAGTCGTCGGCGAATTTCAGCAAATGCGTCCAGTGAGGCTGCTTGGAGGCCGAGATGATCGATGCGGCCCCGCCCGAACATTGGTGCCTGGCGCTGCGCCTCGGAATTACCGCCAACCTGGAATACGTTAAGTTCGGTATTCGGACCGATGTCGATGAATGACAATCGGATCCCTGGACCGACCTCGTCGTCACGGGACACCTTCGCGTCGAAGATCTGGCGGTAGAAGGCGTGCAGGCGATCGGTGTCTTTGGTGAGCAGCGCGACATGGTGAATCCCGTTGAGCATCATGCATGCCAGCGTAGGTCCTGCGGCCGGGCGCCGAACGTGGATATCGCGGGTGCGTGGATGTCAGGCCGGACTGTTGCCGGTTTGGCGGAAACCGGCTCGAGACGCGCCGTCGACGTCCACGGTCGGTACTCCCCCCTCAGTGGTGTTGTCGATCACGGCGCAGCCCGTCGAGCCGTCGATAATCAAAATGGCCCGGTCGAGGTGGGGACCGGAGAACTTGTTGTGCCTTATCTCGACGTTGGGCCAGCGGCGCAGATTGATTGCCTGAGCACCGTTGGGAGCACAGGTGTTGTCGACGAATGTGATCGACGGTACCCCGTTGGGAGCATCGCTTCGGCCGGGCTGGTCGTCGGTGGCGATCAGGCATTGCGCATCAACGTTGCGGCAGGTGTTTCCCGAGATCACCACGTCGAAGGTGGACGGGTTGTGATCGAACGTCTGGAAGCAGTCGGGGTGCGGTGGTGCCCGGTAACCCCGGGCGGATATGTCGCTGATGGTATTGCCGGTGATCCGGTGGCCGGTTCCGAAAAAACGCATGCCGTCGGCGTCGCCATCGTCCACCGCGACCGTCTCGCTGATCGTGTTATCGCTGACGGTGATCCGCTGGCCAGAGATATAGATACCAACCGTGTTGACATGTTGCACGGTGTTGGAGGCGATCGTCGAATCGGAGCACGGCACACAGGCGATCCCGCCCCGCCGGGTGTCATGAATCGTGTTGTGCTGCGCTGTTATCCCAGTTCCCTCAAGCGTTATCCCGTCGCCGCCGGCCACCGTGAAACCGTCGACGACGACATTGTTTGCGGTGATGTGAATATTCTCCACGTTGGTGCCGTCGGCGATGAGTTTGATCGGGGTGCCGGTGATTCCCGACTTGGTCAGCGTCAGGTCGGCATCGGTGAGGTCTTCACCCGTGAAGCACAAGGTGTTCCCTGGCGAGGCGGCCTGCAGAGCATCACGCACATCGTCTGATCGGGTAATCGTTTTGGTGCAGTCGCGCGGCAGGCCCCGGCCCTGCTGACTCGGCCCCGGCCCGCTGCTACATGCGAACAGCAGGCTTAAGAATAGGAAGCACAGCGATAGGGTTCGGAGACCGCGTGGGACTGTCACCGTGTCAGGATAGGGGTACGCAGTGGTGCGTCGTCGATCGATGTCATGATACGCAATGAAATCGGTCACAGTCGGTCCAGGCAGACCGGCGCTGCCCAGCCGCTGAATGAATGATTCAGCCAGGCAGCGGTGAGGCTCACCGTCTGGCGTAGATGGCTCCAGCTCAAGGCCGGCAGTCGCAACGGGGTCCGCTGTCCCCGCATCATCACCTCGTAGCCCAGCAGCCAGGTGAATGGCACCTTATCGCCGTCCATCGCACGGACCCACCGCGGAAAATGGGCTGCTGCGGCGAGGACTTCGGCGTGTGCCGAGTCGGGGCCGCGCAACGCGCTCGGACGTATGTGACGTCCAGGTATGTAGCCAGCAGCTAGATCAACGGTTACCCGCCGGATGCCGGGCCGATGCACCAGGCCGTCGATCAGCCGTACCGGCTTGGGGATGTCCTGCCAGCTGTCCCGGTACCAATCCCAGGACCAGCTGTGCGGCTGCTGCTCGGCGGCCACTGTCCACAGCTCCTGGCAGGTTCGGATAACCCCGTTGTACTCAGCGGTGCTGGGCAGGTAGATCGCAATGACATCAACGACGAGCGGGTCATTCCCGGCCCGCGGCGTGAGGTCGACCGACTGGAAATCGTCAGCGTCAAAGCCCCACCGGCGCTCAACGTTCCAGTGCCGGATATTGGCCAGCTGCTCGGTGAGCGACGTGAACATGACCCCCGGCGGTCTGAGCGCCATCCGCGCTTCGCCCGCCGCCACCCGGCCATTACCAACGATGGCCATAGATCCTGCTCACCTTCGCCATCAATCGACACCAGGGACCCACCGCGAGCCTACGTTTCCCGTCTCGATGGCGCAGCACTGCTGGTCAACCGCGTGGAGTGGCCAGCGTCTCCAGGGTGGCAGAGTGGCGACCGGTCGCTGCCCAACTGCCGGGCGTGGTGATGACGGCGAGGCTGGAGGTTTTCAGCCGCTCGACGGCGCCGGTCAGCAGCGTCAGGAAGTCTTCCAGTCCGGGATTGTGGCCTACCAGCATCGCAGTGGATGCCTCCTGCGCCAGCTCTTGAGTGACGGCCAGCAGGCTTGCCGCGGAGGCACCGTAAAGCCGCTCGTCCAGGTGGGTGGGCGGCTTGGTGGCTAGCTGGGCCGCCGCCAGGTCCCAGGTCTGTACTGCCCGCACTGCGGGGGAGCAGACGACGTGATCAATTGCGGCGATGTGCGCACGCAGCCAGCGGCCGACGGCTGGGGCATCGCGACGTCCGCGTTCGGACAGCGGGCGCCGTACGTCCGGGGTATCCGGCGGCCACACCGACTTGGCATGGCGGAGCAAGATAAGTGTGCGGGTCGCCGTCATATCAGGGGGTCATTCCAGGGCGAGCGTGCGCAGCACCAGCCGGGCCGCGTCACCACCGGACTCCTCTGCGATGGCCAAAGCGGTGGGCACGTCGAGATCGCGCAGCAGCGCGGCGGTGACGGCGTCGGTCGCGGTGTCCGAGGTCCGGGCGGTACCTGCTGCTGAGTACAGCCGGTCGAGTGTCTGGGCCTGGGCGTCGATGTCTGCCTCGTGGAATTCCCAGGTCTGCTGCCAGGGCCGGTTGAGCAGCAGCAGGCGCACTGCCGCGGCGGGGTGGTGAGCGAGCAGATCGGAGACCAGCACCAGGTTGCCCACCGACTTCGCCATCTTCGCGCCCCCGACAGTGACCGTTCCGACCCCGAACTCGGCGCGGGCGAAGGGGCCAACGCCGGTTGCGGCCTCCACCATGGCGGCCTGGTAGGCGTGGTGCGGGAAGGTCAAGTCCGCGCCACCGGCGAGCACGTCCACCGCGGGACCAAGCACGCCCAGCGCGATGGCGGCGCATTCAGCGTGCCAGCCGGGCCTGCCGCGACCCCACGGACTGGGCCATCCCGGGGCGTCGTCGGCGGACGGCCGCCACACCGGGACGTCAAAGGGGTCGTCGCGGGCCTGATCGTCAGGTCGATCCCCGAACTCAGTGGCCAACTCCGTGGCGCGCTCCAGCGTCAACCCGGTCTTCGCCAAGATGTCGCCGCCGCGGAAGTACACCGCACCGCCGCGTTCGTAGCCGTGGCCCGTCGCCAGCAAAGCCGCGGCCAACTGCACGACTCGTCCGACGTGGTGGCGCGCTCGCGGCTCGTGCTCGGGCCGGCGCACCCGCAGCGCGGCCATGTCGCGACCGAACAGGAACTCCTGCTCGAGCGCGAACTCGTCGTAGTGCCGGCCGCGTTGCTCGGCGGCACGAGTCAGCACGTCGTCGACATCGGTGACGTTGCGGCATGTCACCGTGTCTGCGCCGGCCAGGCGGAATACCGCAGCGGCGGCATCCGCCCAGACGAACGTGCTGGCGTGGCCTAGATGCGTCACGTCGTAGGGGGTGATGCCGCAGACGTAAAGCCGGGCCGGGCTGATGACGGGCAGCGCGCAGCCGCCCAGCCGGATCCGGTCGGTGTACTCGTGACCGCCATGGTGATCCATGGCCTCCATCCTGCCCCTGCCATCACCGCCCTGCCCCGACATGGAGACATATCGGGGTGAAGATGGGCCTGCGAACCCCGATATGTCTCCATGTCGGGGTGGAAGAACCTGAGGTTTGGTGTAGTCGGCCATCATGTTGGGGTGGTGGGTGACGGCGACCGTGACCGAGACAGCGGGGGAAGGCCCCGCAACGCCCGCCCCCGAGATGCCCTGGGCCGGCCGCTGCCTTATGGCTCGCCCGGAGTCGACCGGGTGCCCGAAGGCGTTGTGCTGACCCCTGACGAGGCGCTGCGTGAGGCCCAGCGGTTGATCGATGACGGCTACCCCTTCTATGCCCACGAGGTATTTGAGGGCGTATGGAAATCGACCGCAGGCGCACACCGGGAGCTCTGGCAAGGTCTGGCACAGCTGGCGGTCGGGCTGACCCATCTCCAGCGGGGCAATCTCAAGGGAGCCGCCGCGCTGCTGCGCAGGGCTGCAGATCGGATTGATCCCTACGCCACCGAGGCCCCCCACCGGCTGGACATCACCGGTCTGGCCAGCCACGCGCGCTGGCTTGCCGATCGCGCAGGCGCAGTCGCAGCTGGGGACCTTCGGCCGCGGCTGCGACAGTGCTGAGGAGGACCCACCGTGCGGATCGGGATGCTCTTGAACTACAGCGGTGGCTTCGCGGAGACGGTCGCGGAGCTGACCGATTACGAGAAAGCCGGCCTCGACATCGTGTTCGTCCCGGAAGCCTACAGCTTCGACGCCGTCAGCCAGCTGGGTTTCATCGCCGCGCGGACCGAGCGGCTGGAGATCGCGTCCGGGATCTTGCAGATCTATACCCGCACCCCGGCGCTGACGGCCATGACGGCGGCCGGCCTGGACTACGTCTCCGGCGGCCGGTTCACCCTCGGCATCGGGGCCTCTGGGCCCCAGGTGATCGAAGGGTTCCACGGGGTGCCTTACACCGCGCCGCTGGGGCGAACCAGGGAACTGGTGGAGATCTGCCGCGCCGTGTGGCGCCGGGAGCGGCTGGACTACCAGGGCAAGCATTACCAGATACCGCTGCCTGCCGAGCTCGGTACCGGGCTGGGCAAGCCGCTGAAGCTGATCAACCACCCGGTACGGGAGCGGATTCCCATCATCATCGCCGCGATCGGGCCGAAGAACGTGACGCTGGCCGCTGAGATCGCTGAGGGGTGGCAGCCGGCCTTTTACCTCCCTGAGCTGGCCGGCGAAGTGTGGGGCGACTCGCTGTCGGCTGGTCGGACCAAGCGGGATATGTCGCTGGGCGAGCTTGACGTGGTCGCCAGCGCCCCGCTGGCCATCACCGAGGACCAGCACGTGGCCCAACGGCTGCGGGACGCCATCC
>DASQVU010000535.1:0-2154 GCA_035640615.1 Pseudonocardiaceae bacterium | reverse complement strand
CTTCGGGACTGATGGGCGGGGATGCAACCGGCGGCGCCGCCCGGGAGGTGGCAGGTACCGGGTGTGGGTTAACCCGGCGCAGCTCGGCGCGCAGCGCGGTGGCATGGGCCGCTCGGTCGGCGGCGAGCGCGTTGGCGGCGTCGGCCAACGTCGAGTGCGCCCTGGCCACGGCGGCGGCCAGCGCCACGTCGGCCTCGGCGCGCCGGGCCGGCGCTTCCAGCGGATCGGGTTCCTCGGGGCCGGGTGCGAACGCAGTGCAGCCGGCTAGCGCCGCCGGACCGGCCACGGACAGCGCCGCGGTGCTGACCCCGGCAGCCAGCAGGTGGCGACGGCTGGGACGGGCCTGGAACACGATCGCTCATCTTGCCAGGCCACTGTTTGACCGCAGGCTCGTACACCGTGATCCACTTGGCGCGGACCGGTCCCGCAACGCGATACCCTAGGTGATCCCGACCCGCGGCGCGCCGGCGTCGGCGCCGCCCGGATCGCCACATCGTCAGAAGGCAGTACCTCGACAACAATTACTTCCGAGAGCCAACACTTCGGACCCAGGAGGCTACGGTGGGCGCGCACCCAGCGAATCCCGACTCCGCAATCGAGTCGGTGGTGCGCGATGCGGTTTCCGCCACTGGGTTCGAGCTGGAGAACCTGGAGGAGGTGCGCGCAGGCCAGCGCCGGCTCATCCGGGTCGTCATCGATTCGGATGCCGGTGTCGGGCTGGACGATATCGCCGCGGTCAGCCGCGCGGTGTCGCTGGCGCTGGACCAGCATGACGAGCTGATCGCCGGGTCCTACCAGCTCGAGGTGACCTCGCCGGGGGTGGACCGGCCGCTCACCACGCCACGGCATTGGCGGCGCAACCGCAACCGGCTGGTTCGTGCTTCGCTGGTCGCCGGTGGCGAGCTGATCGGCCGGATCGGTGACTGCGATGACGATGGGGTCACACTGTTGGCGTCGGGAGCCCTTCGCCGGGTGCGTTACACCGAGCTGCGCCGCGCGGTGGTGGAAGTGGAATTCCGCCCACCACCTGCCGCCGAGCTCGCTGCACTCGACGGCGCACGACGGCACGATTTGGAGGAACGGTGAACGTCGACATCGCCGCGCTGCGCGCCATTGAACGCGACAAGGACGTCTCCTTCGAGACGGTGCTCGAGGCCATCGAGACGGCGTTGCTTACCGCGTACAAGCACACCGACGGCCATCAGCCGAACGTGCGCATCGACGTCGACCGCAAGACCGGCCTGGTGCGGGTACTGGCGCAGGAACTCGACGCGGCCGGAAATGTGGTTCAGGAGTGGGACGATACGCCCGAGGGATTCGGCCGGATTGCGGCTACTACGGCCCGGCAGGTCATTTTGCAACGCCTGCGTGATGCCGAGCACGAGCGTACCTTCGGCGAGTTCTCGGCCAAGGAGGGCGAGATCGTGGCCGGCGTCGTGCAACGCGACGCCAGGGCGAATGCCCGCGGTGTGGTGGTGGTCAAGATTGGCGAGACCGAAGGCGTCATCCCTCCGGTGGAGCAGGCGCCGCGGGAAACGTACCGGCATGGTGAGCGGATCAAGTGCTATGTGGTGGGCGTGTCCCGGGGGCTGCGCGGACCGCAGATCACCTTGTCGCGCACACACCCCAACCTGGTCCGCCGGCTGTTCGCCTTGGAAGTTCCCGAGATCGCTGATGGCACCGTGGAGATCCCGGCGGTGGCCAGGGAAGCAGGGCATCGCTCGAAGATCGCCGTGCGGTCCACGATTCCGGGGGTCAATGCCAAAGGTGCCTGCATCGGACCGATGGGTCAGCGGGTCCGCAATGTCATGAGCGAGCTGGGTGGGGAGAAGATCGACATTATCGACTATTCCGACGATCCGGCGACGTTTGTGGGGAATGCGCTGTCCCCGTCGAAGGTCGTCTCAGTACAGGTGATAGACGCTCGCGCCAAGACGGCCCGCGTCGTGGTCCCCGATTTCCAGCTCTCGTTGGCGATCGGTAAAGAAGGACAAAACGCTCGGCTGGCCGCCCGGTTGACCGGATGGAAGATCGATATTCGAAGCGATGCGGATCCGGTGGCAGCACAGCCGGCGCCCCGCGCCTCGCGCGCGCAGGTACCGGTGACCAATGCCGGTACTCCGCCCGCTGCGCCGACGCGCTAGAATCATGGCG
>DASQVU010000534.1:0-3923 GCA_035640615.1 Pseudonocardiaceae bacterium | reverse complement strand
GCGCTCCTGCTCCTGCTCCATCCAGTCCATGGTGGCCGCGCCCTCATGGACCTCACCGATCTTGTAGTTGATTCCGGTGTAGAACAGGATGCGCTCGGTGGTCGTGGTTTTGCCCGCGTCGATATGCGCCATGATCCCGATGTTGCGGACCCTGGCGAGGTCGGTCAGCACTTCACGTGCCACGAAAGTTCATCCCTAGTTGTCTCGAAGAGTGGTTCGTCACCAGCGGTAGTGCGCGAAGGCCTTGTTGGACTCGGCCATCTTGTGGGTGTCCTCGCGACGCTTCACGCTCGCCCCGAGGCCGTTGCTGGCGTCGAGCAGTTCGTTCATCAGGCGATCCACCATGGTCTTCTCCCGCCGCTGGCGGGAGAACATGATCAACCAGCGAAGTGCCAGCGTGGTGGAGCGCACCGGGCGCACTTCGACCGGGACCTGGTAGGTGGCGCCGCCGACCCGACGGCTCTTGACCTCGATGGCAGGTTTGACGTTGTCCAGCGCCCTCTTGAGGGTGACCACGGGGTCGGTACCGGTCTTTTCCCGGCATCCCTCCAACGCCTGGTAGACGATCTTCTCGGCCACCGAGCGCTTACCCCGCATGAGCACCTTGTTGATGAGCTGGGTGACCACCGGGGATCCGTAGACCGGGTCGGAGTGCAGCGGCCGCTTCGGGGCGGGACCCTTGCGAGGCATCAGCCTTTCTCCTTCTTCGCGCCGTAGCGGCTGCGGGCCTGCTTCCGGCCCTTGACGCCCTGCGTGTCCAGCGATCCACGGATGATCTTGTAGCGGACCCCGGGGAGGTCTTTCACCCGGCCACCACGCACCAGGACGATCGAGTGCTCTTGAAGATTGTGGCCCTCGCCCGGAATGTAGGCGGTCACCTCGACCTGGCTGGTCAGGCGAACGCGGGCGACCTTGCGCAGCGCCGAGTTCGGCTTCTTCGGGGTCGTCGTGTAGACGCGGGTACACACGCCGCGTCGCTGCGGACTTCCCTTCAGCGCTGCAGTCTTGGTCTTCGCGAGCTTGTCCTCGCGGCCCTTGCGGACCAGCTGCTGGATGGTAGGCATGGACCAGCTTTCCTCGTTCGGGGCTTGCTTGGTTGGTGGTCTGGTTGTTGCTCGGAAGTCGTTCGGTGGTGCGTCAGGTGCTGCTTTCCGGTCACTGATGTCGCGTTGTGGCCGGTCACTCCGTATCCCGCGGTCGGGCGTGTCGCGTTGAGCCCAGCCGCTTGGTCGGGCAAAACCCGACGGGAGCTGGGCAGCGCCGACGCAAAGCCGGAAGTGGGAGTCCTGCCGAACCCACACCGCCGGTGGCGCAGCGCCCGCTGACATACATGGCCAACAGGCATACCGAGCGGCCCGACCGGAGTCGGGACCGGAGGCAAGAATACCTGGGCGATTAACTCAGGGTCAAAACGGGGTCAGAACCCCGCCGCGTAGCCCTTACGCCGCCCGCCCAGTGGTCTCATAGATGCTCATGCACCCTGTCTCAGGGCGCACATCACACAACGCCTGCGCAGGCGGTGGCATTCCTGCACGGCAGCAAGGAGGTACCGACATGCCAGGTCCGTTGGTCGGGTTGCGGGTGGTGGAGCTAGCGGGGATTGGGCCGGCGCCGCATGCAGCGATGCTGCTGGCGGATCTGGGCGCCGACGTGGTGCGGGTAGAACGGCCAGCAGGTGGCCTGCAGGTCGGGCCGACCGATCAGGACCAGGTGCTTCGTGGCCGGCGATCGATCACGCTCGACCTCAAGGACCCCGCTGATCGGCAGACCCTGCTGGCGCTGGTACAACGGGCCGACGTGCTGATCGAAGGGCTGCGCCCCGGCGTCGCAGAGCGATTAGGTGTCGGTCCGGCCGACTGCCAGGCCGATAACCCGGGGTTGGTGTACGCGCGGATGACCGGGTGGGGGCAGGACGGCCCGCTCGCCGACCGTGCTGGGCATGACATCGACTACATCGCGGTATCGGGCGTGCTGCACGCCATCGGCGCGGCGGGCGGTAAGCCGGTACCCCCGCTGAACCTGGTCGGCGACTTCGGTGGTGGCTCGATGTTCCTGCTGCTGGGAGTGCTGGCCGCGCTGTGGGAACGCGAGCGCTCCGGCACTGGTCAGGTGATCGATGCCGCCATGGTGGACGGCGTGAGCGCACTGGCCCAGATGTTCTGGTCGTTGCGGGCCTGCGGGTGGTGGAGCGATGTGCGCGGCACCAACCTGCTCGACTCGGGCGCTCCGTTCTACGACACCTACACCTGCGCCGACGGCAGGTACGTCGCAGTTGGAGCGCTGGAACCGCAGTTCTACGCGGCGTTGCTGGACGGCCTGGGGCTCATCGATGTGGGTCTGCCCGACCGGTCGGACCCGGCCGGTTGGCCGGTGCTGCGCCAACGGTTCACGGACACCTTCGCCAGCCGCAGCCGCGACGAGTGGGTCACCGTGTTCGAAGGAACCGACGCCTGCGTGGCACCGGTGCTGTCCTTCGCGGAGGTGCCCATGCACCCCCACATCGCCGCTCGCGGCACCATCATCACCATCGACGGGGTGCCCCAGGCCGCTCCGGCGCCACGGTTCTCACGCACCTCACCTACTCCCCCCACCCCCAACTCCACCGCCCAGGCAGCCGAGGTGCTCGCGGACTGGGGGGCCAGTTCACAGTAGCGGGCTCAGCGGGGTAACCGAGTGTGGAATAACCCCGCTGAGCCCACCGAATGCGGTATACGCGGTTAGCGGTAGTCGCGGCCGAAGTCGTAGTCGTCCAGCGGGACGGCTGCGCCGGTGCCGGTGCCGAACACGTCGGGGGTGTAGTAGCCGTCGTCGTAGGACGGGATCGCGTACGCCGCGGCCCGGGCCTCCTCAGTCGGCTGTACCTCGATGTTGCGGTACCGGTTGATCCCGGTGCCAGCCGGGATCAACTTACCGATGATCACGTTCTCCTTCAGACCGAGCAGCTTGTCGCTCTTGCCCTGGATCGCCGCATCGGTGAGGATCTTGGTCGTCTCCTGGAACGAGGCCGCGGACAGCCACGACTCCGTCGCCAGCGACGCCTTGGTAATCCCCATCAGCACCGGGCGGCCCGAAGCCGGCTCGCCGCCCTCAGCGACCACCCGGCGGTTCTCCGACTCGAACTCGCCACGCTCAGCCAGCGCGCCGGGCAGGAACTCGGTAGCACCCGAGTCGATGATCGTCACCCGGCGTAGCATCTGCCGGACGATGACCTCGATGTGCTTGTCGTGGATGTCCACACCCTGCGACCGGTACACCTGCTGAACCTCGCGGACCAGGTGCAGCTGCACCTCCCGCGGCCCCATCACGCGCAGCACCTCGTGCGGGTCCACGACACCTTCGAGCAGCTTCTGCCCAACGGTGACGTGGTCCTCGTCAGCCAGCGGCCGCTCGGTCCCGTCGACGCTGATCACCGCGAGCCGCTGTCGCTTGGACAGCTTGTCGTAGACGATCTCGTCGCTGCCGTCGTCCGGGACGATGGTGATCTTCCAGAACTTTTCGCCGTCCTCGATCCGCACCCGGCCGTCGGCATCGGCGATCGGCGCCATGCCCTTGGGCACCCGGGCCTCGAACAGCTCCTGCACGCGGGGCAGACCGGTGGTGATGTCCTCACCGGCGATACCGCCCTGGTGGAAGGTACGCATGGTCAGCTGGGTGCCGGGCTCACCGATGGACTGCGCGGCCACGATACCGACCGCCTCACCCACGTCGACGAGCTTGCCGGTAGCCATCGACCGGCCGTAGCACACCGCGCACACCCCGGTGGTGGACTCGCAGGTGAGCACCGAACGGACCTTGACCCGCCGGATGCCGGCCGCCAGCAGCGCATCGATCGCTGGGTCACCCAGGTCCGCGCCCCGAGGCATGATCACCGAGCCGGAGCTGTCCAGCACGTCCTCTGCGGTGCAGCGGGCATACACGCTGGT
>DASQVU010000533.1:0-5351 GCA_035640615.1 Pseudonocardiaceae bacterium | reverse complement strand
CGTTACGGACCTGCTCCACCAGGTTCGGCCAGGGCCGGCGCACCAGGCTCCGCTGCACCCGGGCGGTGTATCCAGCCATCACCGACAGCAGGATTCCGGGTGCTGCATCCATTCGACTCTCCCGGAGGATCAGATGCGCCGCCAGGTCCCGGGTCGTCCACCCCGCGCAGAGGGTCGCCGCCTCTGGACCGAGCTGATCCATCAGATCGCACAGCGCCCGCCGCTCCCGGGCTGCGACAGTCTCTTCCCCCATCGGTGACGTCATCCCTGCCGGTCGGGTCCAGCCGCGGCGAGCTCTATCTGCAGGAGCACCCGCTCCTCGCGCCGCATCGCCGCCCGGTAGTCGTCCCAGTCCGGATGTTCACCGGAGATCCTCCGGTAGTAATCCACCAGCCCGTCCATCGCCTCAGGCAGCTCCACGATCCGCACCGAGCCGGCGACCTGGATCCAGCGGCCGTAAAAGTTGTCAGGCAGCACGCACAGCCACGCTCGCGGATCTCTGCGCAGATTGCGCACCTTGAACGCAGCCTGTCGGCTACTCACCACCACGCGACCCTCACTGTCGAGGGTGGCAAGCACCGGGGACATCTGCGGGGTGCCGTCTCGGCGCAATGTGGCCAGTACCACGTGATGCTGTTCGGCGATCACCGCGCGAGCCTCGTCCAGGTCCATGGCTGCACGCTACTCAGCACTCGGCCACGAACGGGCTGGAGGCGATCTCGCTACCGTCCGGCAGGGTGCAGATCTCGAAATCGCTGAACACGCTGGGTGCCGCCTTCTGCAGCTGGCGCAGGCACTCCACCGCCAGCGCGCGGATCTCCACGTCAGCATGTTCGGTGGCGCGCATCGCGATGAAATGGCGCCAAGCCCGGTAGTTGCCGGTCACCACGATGCGCGTCTCGGTGGCGTTCGGTAACACCGACCGGGCCGCCTGGCGAGCCTGCTTGCGGCGCAGCGTGGCATTCGGCTCGTCGGCGAAGCGCTTCTCCAATCCGGCGAGCAGCTCGTTGTAAGCCTGCTGGCTGGCCCGGACTGCGGCGGCGAAGCGCTGATGTAGTTCCGGATCGTTGGCGATCACATCAGGCTCCACCATGGCGGCGGTCCGCTCGGGAACGTAGCGCTGAGACAGCTGCGAATAGGAGAAGTGCCGGTGCCGGATCAGCTCGTGGGTCAGCGACCGCGACACCCCGGTCACATAGAAGCTGACCGTCCCGTGCTCGAGCACGGACAGGTGCCCGACTTCGAGGATATGCCGCAGGTAGCCGGCATTGGTGGCGGTTGCCGGGTTCGGCTTGCGCCAGGACTGGTAGCAGGCTCGGCCGGCGAACTCGGCGAGGGCTTCCCCACCGTCCGCATCGGTGGACCACGGGACATCAGCGGGTGGGAAGAACTCAGTCTTGGCGACGAGTTGAACCCGGAAGGGCACGGTGGCCACGCTCATCTCCGGTCCGTCAGGTCGGCTCACGGTTCACCTCTCCTCTCGTTACGGGCCCGGCATCAAGCGCCAGCAGCCTACGCGACAGCAATGACATCTTGACTGACATCGCATGTGACGTCATTCTGACGCCATGGACCTCACACCTTATGTCAATCAGCTGCGCGAAGACCTCACCGCCGCGGCTTCCGCGGGTGACGAGCAGACCCGGCACACCGCCGCCGTACTGGGCGTTGCCTTGGAGCCCGCCGCCCGCCTGGCCATCATGAACGCGCTGTCCGACCTCGCTGCAGAGGTCACCGCAGCGCTGGACGACCGGGTGGTAGAGGTACGTCTCGACGGCCGCGATGTGCGGGTCGCGGTGAGCTCGCCGCCCGAGCACGGTGACCATGCCGCCGGACACCGGGCGAGCGGCTCCACGGAAGAGAGGCAGCCACCTCCCTCTGAGCCCGGTGCCGGACCGTTCGGTGATGCGGGTGGCGACATCAGGCGGATGACCCTGCGGCTGATCGACCAGGTCAAAGCTCAAGCTGAGCGGGCTGCCGCCGAACAGGGCGTGTCGCTGAACACCTGGGTCTCCCAGGCGGTATCCAGCGCCCTGCGTGGTGAGCCGTGGAATGACCCGCGGTGCAATGCGGGAGATCGCCGCGGCCGTAACCGAGTGCAGGGCTGGGTGCAGGGCTGAACAGCCCCGCAGGGCGCAACGACCTCGTTGAGGAGAAGTCGTGGAACAGCAGGAAACCGACCCATCAGTGGTTCGGCAGCATAGCTTCGAAAGCCCCGGACCAATCGACATCAAAGTCGAGCTCGACGGTGGACGGCTGGATATCGCTTTAGGTTCGGGCGCTATGGGCGCCGGAGACACTGCCGTAGACGCTGCCGGCAAGGTCACCGTGCAGGTGCGCGCTGATCCGACCAGCCAGACGACCTGGAATGTGGGCGTCACCAGCCTCCTGAGCTGGCTGGGCGGGCGCACCGGAGCCGCACCGCTGGGCGAGCTGGCTGCCGAGGCGGTACGCCAAACAGTGATCGACTTCACCGGGCAGCGGCTCACGGTGCGCAGCCCGCGCGAGTTTCCGCTGCGCACCGTGCCGCTGATCATCGGGGTCAGCGCGCCAGCGGGGTCCTCGATCACCGCCCGTGGCGGTTCGGCGGACATTACGGTCACCGGCGTGGCCGCCCAGCTGGACGCCGCTACCGGCTCCGGGGAAATCCGGGCGCAGCAGTGCACCGGCGCGGCCGACGTCCGCACCGGCTCGGGTGACGTGCGGCTGGGCACGGTATCGGGCCGGCTGCGGGTGCGCACCGGCTCTGGCCAGGTCGACGTCTCCAGCGTTGAGGGGACTGAGAACGCGAGCACCGTGCACACCGGTTCTGGTGACGTCCGGCTGGGCGCGGTCAAGCACGACATGAGCGCCCGCACCGGCAGCGGTGACCTCACCGTGGTTGATGCCTGCGCCGGCGGCCTGGAACTGATGACCGGTTCGGGACAGTTGCGGATCGGGATCCACCAGGGCGTGGTGGCCGAACTGGACGTCAGCTCCGGCTCCGGGCAAGCCCGCAGCGATCTTCCGGTGAGCGGCCCGCCTGCCGAGGGCAATGTCGCGTTGCGGGTACGCGCGCGCACCGGATCGGGCGACGCGCTGGTCACCGCGGCACCCCGCTGATCCGGTACGCGTCGGCGCGGCGACCGGTTACCCCACCCAGTGCTGCCACTAGATCGCCGCGCTGACCCGGTGCGATTCCCTCGAGCTCCAACCACTCGGCCATCTCCCGCAGCGCCCTGGCGAGTTCTGCCACCACCCGCGACCGATCGGCAATCCCGGGCTCGGTGAAAGCACCGGGCACCCGCAGTAGCCCGGCGGCGCGGTCGGCCTTGAGATCGACGCGGGCAACCAGCTGGCCGTCCAGCAGGAACGGCAGCACGTAATAGCCGTGACTGCGCCGGTGTTCCGGGACATAGATCTCGATCCGGTAGCGAAACCCGAATAGCCGCAATGTGCGGGCCCGGTTCCAGATCAACGAGTCGAACGGGCACAACAGGGCCGCGCCGGTGATCCGCCGCGGTGTGCGGGCATCCCGGTGCAGGTACGCGGGTGCTTGCCAGCCCTCGACCCGGACCGGTTCCAGCACTCCGGCGTCCACCAATTCCGCGACCGCCTGCCTGCTGCGCTGCGGTCGTAGCCGGTAATAGTCGCGAAGATCCGGCTCGGTGGCGATGCCCAGCGCGGCGCCGGCCCGGGCGATCAGCTCGCGGGCTGCCTGCTCGGGGTCAACCCGCCTGCCCAGCACGTCAGCAGGCAATACTCGTTCCGGCAAATCGTAAAGCCGCTCGAAGCCGCGTCTGGTGCCGGTGGTGAGCTCTCCGATGCCGAACAGCCACTCGCAGATCCGTTTGGTGTCGGTGCGGTTCCACCACGATCCGGGGACAGCCCGGACCCCGCCACCGAGCTCACGCTCCAGGGTGCCTGCACTTACCGGGCCGTGCTCTTTCACCGCGTCCAGCACGGCCGAGACCAGTTCTGGTGCGCCGTCGGCCAGCGCTGCGTACCGCTGCCACCAGCCTGGCGCCTTGGCCCCCGACCGCAACAGCGGCCAGTCCCGTACCGGAAGCAGACTCGCCTCGTGGGCCCAGTACTCCACCAGCGGCCGAGGACGGCGGGCCGGGTGCGCCCATGCGGCGGCGTCGAGCAGTTCCCTCCGATACGGGCCAAGCCGGCTGAATACCGGCAGGTAGTGCGCCCGGACCAACACCGAGACCGAATCCAGCTGCAGCACCTGGATTCGATCCAACACCCGCATCAGATGCCGCCGGGTCACGGCCGCAGACGGCCGCGGATCGGCGAAGCCCTGCGCCGCCAGCGCAGTGCGACGCGCGAAATCTAACGCCATGCTCCGCACAGCACCCGATGCTGCCACCCACCACCGACAGCCTGCCCCACCCCGACCGGCCCGACATGGAGACATATCGGGGTCACCGGCACATCCGCCACCCCGATATGTCTCCATGTCGGGGTCGCGGGCCCGGCTACAGCCCCGATATGTGTCCAAGTCGGGGTGAGCGGCATAGTGCACGCGTGGGAGTAGCTGGTGTGCGTTGTGCGACTGCGGAGGATGCCCCCACGCTGGCGGCACTGCACCGAGTAACCTGGCGAGCCGCCTATTCCGAGCTGTTGCCGCCCGGGGCGCTTGATGAGCTGGATACACACCAGCTGCAGCAAGCCTGGGCCGAGACCATCGCGGGCGGTGCCACGGTACTGATCGCTACCGAAGGTGCCGATCCGGTGGGGTTCGTGGTGGCCGGTCCGGCACCGGAAGACGATGTGGCCGCTGCCGATGGCACGGTGCCCTCCGACGCGGCGCGCACGGTGCTGGTGAGCAGCCTGCTGGTGGAACCGCGGTGGGGACGCCGCGGCCACGGCGGGCGGCTGCTGGCCGCGGCCGCAGCGGTACTCCGCGAGGCTGGCGCTGTCCGTGGCATCGCATGGATCCCTGCCGAGGACCCGGCCTCTCTGAACTTTTACCGGCGCGCCGGCTGGACGCCGGATGGCACCGTACGCACTCTTGATGCCCGTGGCCGCGCGCTTCGCGAATTACGTCTAACCGGGTCTCTCGACCTGAGGCTCACCCCGTGAGCGCCTGCGCCGGCCTATAGCTCAAGAAGCGGTTCCAGCCCTACCGTCAGGCCGGGGTGCTGCAGCACCGCCCGGACGCCGAGCAGCACGCCGGGCATGAACGAGGAACGGTCCAGCGTGTCGTGCCGGATCGTCAATGTCTCGCCCGCGGTACCCAGCAGCACCTCCTGGTGCGCGACGAGCCCGGTCAGCCGCACTGAATGCACCCGGATGCCGCCGACGTCCGCACCCCGGGCCCCGGGCAAACCGCTGCTGGTGGCATCCGGAGGCGGCGCCATCCG
>DASQVU010000532.1:0-2959 GCA_035640615.1 Pseudonocardiaceae bacterium | reverse complement strand
GGCAATACCGGCATCTCGCTCGCGATGGTCTGCCGGCTCAAGGGTTACGACCTCATCTGCGTGATGCCGGAGAACACCTCGATCGAACGCCGGCAGCTGCTCGAGGCCTATGGCGCAGAGATCATCTTTTCCCCAGCGGCGGGTGGCTCCAACCAGGCGGTGGCACGCGCCAAGGAGCTGGCCGTCACGCACCCCGACTGGATCATGCTCTACCAGTACGGCAACCCCGCCAACCCGGAATCGCACTACCGCACCACCGGTCCGGAAATCCTGCGCGACCTGCCCACCGTGACGCACTTCGTCGCTGGCCTGGGCACCACCGGCACGCTGGTGGGGGTGGGGCGCTACCTGCGCGAGCACAAACCTGACGTGCACATCATCGCAGCGGAGCCGCGCTACGGGGAGCTGGTGTACGGCCTGCGTAACCTCGACGAGGGCTTCGTTCCCGAACTTTACGACCCGGCGGTGCTGACCGGCCGGTTCTCGGTCGGCTCCCTCGACGCGCTGCGCCGCACCCGCGAGCTGCTGGAAGTCGAGGGCATCTTCGCCGGGATCTCGACTGGCGGCATCTTGCACGCCGCGCTGGCCGTCGCGGAGAAAGCCGCCGGCACCGGCGACTCCGCCGACATCGTCATCGTCGTCTGCGACGCCGGTTGGAAATATCTCTCCACTGGCGCCTACGCCGGAGACCTGGAAGAGACTGCCGCCCGGCTGGATACCCAACTCTGGGCCTGAATCCTCGCTGCGGGGGGCCAGGTAGGGTCCGTGGGCGTGGTCGGTCCGGATGCTCCGATTGGCGTCTTCGACTCCGGTGTGGGCGGGCTTACCGTTGCACGCGCCATCGCCGATCAGCTACCGCGCGAGCAGCTGCGCTACGTTGGCGACACCGCGCATGGACCGTACGGCTCGCTGCCCATCGCGCAGATCCGTGCACATGCGCTGACGGTGGCCGATGAGCTGGTGGCCAGCGGGGTGAAACTGCTCGTCATCGCTTGTAACACGGCATCCGCGGTATGCCTGGCGGACGCCAGGGAGCGCTATTCCATCCCGGTAGTAGAAGTAGTGCGCCCGGCGGTGCGGCGGGCTGTCGCCGCGACCCACTCCGGCCGGGTCGGGGTGATCGGCACCCAGGCCACCATCCGGTCCCGGGCCTACCCTGATGCCTTCGCGGCAGCCCCGCATATCGAGGTGACCGGGGTGGCCTGCCCACGGTTCGTGGACTTCGTCGAGCGCGGGATGACCTCAGGACGCCAGATGCTCGGCTTGGCGCAGTCCTACCTCGAGCCGCTGCAGCGGGCCAACGTGGACACCCTCGTGCTGGCCTGCACCCATTACCCGCTTCTCACCGGAGTCTTGCAGATCGTTATGGGCGACGGGGTGACGCTGGTATCCAGCGCGGAGGAGACCGCCAAGGACGTGTTGCGGGTGCTCACTGAGGTTGAGCTATTGCGCGGCGACGCCGACGAGCCCGAGCACCAGTTCAGCGCCACCGGTGATCCGGTGTCTTTCGCCCGGCTGGCCCGCCGTTTCCTGGGACCTTCCCTGGCGACTTTCACGCTGACCGGAGGCTGAGATGCTGCTAACCGTGCTGGGCTGCTCTGGCAGTGTCCCGACTCCGCAGTCCCCGGCCTCTGGTTATCTGGTCCGCGCCGAGGGCGCCAGCGTGGTGCTCGATCTGGGCAACGGGAGCTTCGGCGCGCTGCAGCGCTACCTCGATCCGTTCACCCTGGACGGGCTGGTGTTGTCTCATCTACATGCGGATCACTGTGCCGATGTCTCGGCGCTGACCGTCTATCGCCGGTACCATCCGGACCCGCCCTCCCATCAGGCGATGCCGCTGTACGGCCCGCTAGATGCGGCCGAGCGGCTGGTGGCCGCGTATGCGCCCAGCGCGGCCGAGCGCAAGGCGACGGACCTATCCGACGTCTACAGCTTCCGTTCTTACCGCGAGGTATCCCAGATCGGGCCGTTCGAACTGCGGACAGCGCCGGTCGAGCACACCTGCGAGGCCTACGGGTTGCGCCTGCACCACGCGGGGCGGGTACTGGTGTTCTCCGGAGACACTGGTCCATGCCGCCAGCTCGTCGAGTTGGCCACCGGAGCCGACGCCCTGCTCGCCGAGGCATCCTGGGTCGACCGGCCAGACAACCCACGCGGCGTGCACATGTCCGGGACGGATGCTGGTAAGGCCGCCGCCGTGGCCGGTGTGGGCCGGTTGCTGATCACTCACGTGCCGCCGTGGACGGATTCCGAGCAAGTGCTCGCCGAAGCTCGGGCTGCCTTCAACGGGCCTACCGAGCTGGTCCGCCCCGGGGCGAACTATGAAATCTGACGGCTGGGCCGTCGAAAACACGGAGCTCACTACGGTGGGTAGGCTGGCGCGGTGGCACGTGCAGACGGTAGGACCGATGAGGCGCTCCGAGAGGTGCGTATCACCCGGGGCTACCAGCGGTGGCCTGCCGGATCGGTGCTGATCGAGTGTGGCCACACTCGGGTGATCTGTGCCGCCAGCGTGTTGGAGGGCGTGCCGCGCTGGCGCAAGGGTTCCGGACTGGGCTGGCTCACCGCGGAGTACGCGATGCTGCCGTCCTCCACGCACACCCGCAGCGAGCGGGAGTCGGTCAAAGGTCGCCTTGGCGGCCGCACTCACGAGATCAGCAGGCTGATCGGGCGGGCCTTGCGTTCGTGCATCGATCTTGCCGCTCTGGGGGAGAACACCATCTCGCTGGATTGCGATGTCATCCAGGCCGATGGCGGCACCCGCACGGCGGCGATCACCGGTGGCTATGTGGCGCTAGCCGACGCCGTGACCTGGTTGCGCGCCGCGGGCCGACTGCGCCTGCCGGATCCGCTGTCCTGCTCGGTCGCCGCGGTCAGCGTCGGCGTGGTGGACGGCCGGGTTCGGCTGGACCTGCCCTATGAGGAGGATTCTCGCGCCGAGGTAGACATGAACGTGGTG
>DASQVU010000531.1:0-3467 GCA_035640615.1 Pseudonocardiaceae bacterium | reverse complement strand
TGCCGCCGCACAGGCCGCCGCCGCGCACACCCGCCATGGCCAGCGTGGTTCCGCCCAGGCCGCGATCGCCCGCGCGCACCGGCTGGCGCGCGATTGCGAAGGCGCCCGCACCCCGGCGCTGGCCGCGTTGACCACGCCGCTGTCGCTGACCCGCCGGGAACGCGAGATCGTCACCCTGGCTGCCGGCGGGCTGTCCAACCGCCAGATCGCCAACCGGCTGGTGGTGTCGGTGCGCACCGTGGAGGGCCACCTCTACCGCGCCTGCGCCAAACTCGGCACGAGTGATCGCACCGAGCTCGCCGCGCTGATCTTCGGTGACTAACCCGGCCGCCCAGCCCCCGGGAGCACGCGCGCTGGCGTACCGAATCCGAGTAGTCAACTACTTGTATCACCACCCCGCAGTGCGCGCATCATCAACTCACGGAACCAGTCCCCCCGAAGGAGAGCAGTGATGACTAGCGGCACGTCGACGGCACTGGAAGAACGTATCGAGGTGGCCGCACCCGCGGCTGAAGTTTTCGGCGCGGTAGCCGACGTCCACCGCATGGCCCGCCGGAGCCCGGAATGCTTCGCGACCTTGGTGCTACGCAAGCGCAACGGGTGGCCCGACCGATTCATCGGGTTCAACCGGAACGGCATGCACGTCTGGTTTTCCAGCTGCCACGTGCGGGTGGCTGATCCGGGCAGGGAGTTTGCGTTCGACGTATACGCGTTCGGGTTTCCGGTCGCTCGGTGGGGATACCGGTTCAAGCCCACCGCGAGCGGCACCGAGGTCACCGAATACTGGATCGACAAACGTAGTCGCGGGGCCCACGTGTTAGGGCGGATCTTCATCGGCAAGGCGATCGATGACAGCCGGGTAGACGTCAACCACCACGGTATGCGGGAAAGCCTGCGCCGCCTCAAAACCGAGCTCGAATCAGGACGCTGAACCGGAGTGGGGGAGCTCAGACATGAGCGATGAGGTAATGGCCGCACGCCGACAATTGGCACGGGCAGAGGCGATGCGCCGCTTGCCGGGCACCTACTCGTTGGCTTTGCGACTGCGCGACGCGGGCTTGGCCAACGAGCTGATCGCGGAATGCGTGGTCGTGGAGCCCGAAGCCCTGGACCCGCTGCTGGCCGTCGCCGAAGCAAAGCTCGCTTCGATTCTGGCCGGTGAACCGCAGAACTGATCAGAGCCGACCGTGATCCCTCCGTAGCGGGTCATCTTCCGGCTACTTGGAAGGCCCATCAGATGAGCAGCGTCTCAGCACCCACCGTGATCGAAACTCATCCACTGATCGAAGAGATCCTCGACAGCCATCAGGACCACGCACACGGCGACGACCGTGGCTGGTCCAGCTACCGCGGTCACGTCTACCGGGTCTTCAACATGGCCCGCGCGGTGGTTCCCGACACCGACCACCGCGACGACAAGCTGGCGATCGCCGCAGCTTTCCACGACATCGACGCGTTCACCTCACTGAACTACCTCGGGTTGTCCATTGGCACCATGGACGCGTGGCTGCAGCGCACCGGGCGCGATGCCTGGGGCGAGGAGCTCGCCGTCATCGTCGCGAAGCATCACCACCTGACCACCTACCGGGGGCCTCATGCGACGCTTGCTGAAGCGTTCCGGCGAGCTGACTTGAACGATTTAAGCCAGGGCCTCATCCGGATAGGAATGCCCCGCGCGCACGTGCGGGCGGTGCGCGCCTCAATCGACGTCGGATGCTTTTTCACGCGGACCGTGCCGCGGGCAATCGTGCGGCACGTGATCCGCCACCCGCTCGACCCGCTGCCCATCACGCGGGCCCGGCGGGCCCTCAAACAGGCCGGGTACGCCGGTGCGGACCGTTAGCGATAGCGTTCCGCCAGCAGCGGGCTGGCCAGGGAGCAGAGATGATCGAGTCGGGGTGCATCTCGTCGGATTTGCCGGAATTGGATCGGACAGACGATCCGCGGGGCGGCGCAGCGGCCTGGGCTGTGCTCGCGGTGGGCACGGCGTTCGCCGCGGGCCTTCTGATGGCGGCGACGTGGGTGACCGGCGTCTGGTAGCACACGCATTACCACAACCAGATCACCAGCGCCACGATGCCGGCAGTCAACGCCACCGCCACACTTAAGATTGCCCAGCCAACGGCCCCGCCATGCGGATCATCTGTCCGGTCCAGCTGCGGTAAATCGGACGCAACGCGACCTGGCTCAGCCATAAGCGAATCATACGCAAAGTTATCGTCACAAAGAAAAGCAACATCGGGTGAACAAAGGGTTGCCGCGTATTTGTCACGTAAAGCGTGTGATCAATTCCAGTGATGTTTCAGCGACCCATGGCAAGAAGGCATCGAGAAATCGTCCGGTGGCCGGCATGAAATATCCCCCATAGTGGCTGATCGGGTCTAAGGTTGAGACCACTAACGTGCCGGGAGTCGAGACCCGGTCGATGTACAGCAGCGTCTCGCCCGTGGTCAGCTTCACGAGCACCTGCGCACCCTCCGGCGGCTCGAGCACGCCGTGGTAGTGCCAGGTGCAGTCGCGCAGCGCGAGCCGCCGGAACAGTGGGTGCTCCTCGTCGCCGAGCCGGACGCCGAGGTCAGCATCCGGCTCCAACCACCACCAGAAGTTGGTTGGCCGGTGCTCCCAGCGCGCCCCAGGCAGGAACTCAGGCAGCGGTTCGCCGCCGCTGAAAACGACTACCGTCCCGCCGGCGTTGAGCAGCTCGATGATCCGGTCGGCGGCGCGGTTGAGCTGGCCTCGGTGCAAGCGTTCGGGGATGAGCAGGCCGCGGTACCCGGTCAGGTCGGTGTCGGCCAGCTCAGGCAGGTAGATCATGCCACCAGTGAGGTGGTGGGTGTACTTCGGCTCGGTGAGGGTGCGGTGGTGCTGCGCCGAGCCCCCGTAGACGGCGGCGAGCCCACGCGGTTGGCGAGCCGCCCGGGCTCGGCGCTGCGCCGATTCGGCGATGATCCAATCGAGCAGCGCGTCGCCGCAGTAGCTCAGCAGATCACTCGTCGCCTGCACGACGATGGTGCCGGCCGTCGACACCCGGTCGAGATACGTCGCCGGTTCGCCACCGAACAGCTTGGTCAGCACCTCGGCGCCGAGCGGCAGTGGGTGGTGCCCGCGGGCGAAGAACCCGGCAACGCCACGCCGGAAGGTCAGCTCGGTGCCCATCCCGCGAAAGATCGGATGGTCTGCGACCTCCACGACCCGATAACCGTCAAGTGACCGGTTGGTCAGCGGAACAAACATCGACGCGCCAGGCAGCCAGTCCCGGTGCAGGTGGCCACCAAAGACCACCACGCCGCCACCATCCAGGTAATCGCGGATCACGCGCTGCCGCCGCGCGAGGTGCTCCTGGTCGGCGTTCGGGGTAATGATCAGAGCCGGGTACCGGGTTAGGTCGACCGACCCGATGGCGTAGCAGTCGAGCCGATCGACCCCGATGTGACCAATCAGTGCCGTCATGATTACGGAGATCCATG
>DASQVU010000530.1:0-22645 GCA_035640615.1 Pseudonocardiaceae bacterium | reverse complement strand
GGTCGCCTCGGCGATCTCCGTCAAGGTGGCCCGGCCGCGATTGTCATCGCGGCCGTGCACCAGCACGGTGGCCCCGAGCCGGGCGAGTTCGGTGGCCACCGCCTTACCGAGCCCGTCGGTGGCGCCGGTGACGAGCACGGTCTGCTCAGCGACGGGACGCATAGGCGCAACCTCCTCAACGAGCGGGCTCGATCACCGACCTTGCCGGTCCCACGCCCCGCGGACCAGCTACCTTCGTCCATCTAGGTGATAAATTAATCATTGAGTAGTCGTCTGCCTGTCCATTGGCGATCAAACATTTAGCAGCGCGGACTTGCGGGGAAGGTGCCGCGCCACCGTAGGGGTGCTGTGATCGTCTCCAAGGGGATCACAACGGGTTGATGGGGGCCAACCATGCTCGAACGAAGGCCTGCCGGCAAACAGTGGCTGAAGCGTTATCTGCCGGAAGCTTATTCAGGTATTGGCGTGTTTGGTGGATTCATTCTGGCTATTGTGGCGCTTCTTGTTGTGGTTGCCATCTGGGCCGCTCAGGGTCGATCGCCGGTTGAGGTGCCGGCGCTTACCGGATTGCCCCAGGTTCAAGCGGAAGCACTGCTCAAGGGCGTGGGGCTGAGCGTGCGCGCGACCTCTCACGAGGTTTCCGCGCAGCCGGCCGGCACGGTACTGCGCACCGACCCCGCGGCGGGCGTGCAGCTCGACCAGGGTGCCGGCGTGAGCCTCGTCCTCGCCATTGCGGCATCTCCGGCCAAGGCGTCCGGAGTAGCCGAAGTGCCAGCCGCGCCACCAGCACCACCGGTCCAGTCACCGGCTCCGGTCGCGGTACCGGCGCCGGCCCAGCCACCGGCTGCGGTGGCGGCTCCGGCACCGGCCGCACCACCGGCCCCGGTTGTGGTACCGGCCCCGGTTGTGGTGCCGCCGCCCGTTGTGGTGCCGCCGCCGGTAGTGGTCCAACCGCCGCCCCCGGCGCTGCGGCCGGTTCCTGACGTGGTCGGTGCGGACCGGGCGCGGGCGGCGCGGGTGCTGCGCGATGACGGGCTGTCGGTGGGGTCGGTGACGCAGGAGGTGTCGGCCCAGCCGGCCGGGACGGTGCTGCGGACCAACCCGAGGGCGGGTACCGCGGTCTCGCCGGGCAGCACGGTCGACCTGGTCATCGCCCAGCGGGGCGACCAGACGATGGTGCCCGACGTGGTCGGTAAGGACCAGGCGCGGGCGGCGCGGGCGCTGCGTGCTGACGGGCTGTGGGTGGGGTCGGTGACGCAGGAGGTGTCGGACCAACCGCCGGGAACGGTGCTGCGGACAAACCCGAAGGCCGGTACTGCGGTCCGTCCCGGCAGCACCGTTGACCTGATCGTCGCCAAAGCACCTCCGGCGAAACCCGCCAGCCCAGGCGGTGGGGCAGGTAAGGACCCGCAGAGCGCGGATGCGGACCGCCGCGACCCGGGAAGCGGATAGCACCGGTTACCAACCCCGGGCACGCCACTCGTCTAGATGTGGCCGTTCGGTCCCGAGCGTCGAGTCGTTGCCATGGCCGGGGTAGAACCACGTCTCGTCGGGCAGCTGGTCGAACACGCGTGATATCAGGTCGTCCATCAGGCTGGTGAAGTCAGCGGGGTTGGTCGTGCGTCCGGGGCCACCGGGAAACAGCGAGTCTCCGGTGAACAAATGGGGGGTGCCGTCGGCGTCCCGGTGCAGCAGGGCGATCGAGCCCGGCGTGTGTCCACGCAGGTGGATCACATCTAGCGTCACGTGGCCGACGCTTACGGTGTCCCCGTGACCGACCAGGCGATCCGGTGGTACCGGTAACTGCGGCGCGTCGATCGGGTGTGCGACGGTGCGCGCCCCGGTCGCACCGGCGAGCGCACCGAGAGCCTGCCAGTGATCCGCGTGCCGGTGGGTGGTGACGATCGTCCGGAGATCGGGCCGATCCGGGCCGTGGCCCAGCAGGTCCATCAGCCGCTCCGCGTCGTTGGCCGCGTCGATCAGTAGTGCCTCGCCGGTATCGCGGCAGGTCAGCAGGTAAGCGTTGTTGTCCATTGGCCCCACCGACAGCTTGGTGACGGTCAGGGTGGCCAGCGTCCGCCGCTGCGCCGCTCCGCCGGGCACCACCGCGCCGGTGTAATCCTCGAAAATGTCCACATCACCGACCGTAACGCGCACTGCATCGTAACCGCGAGACCACAGTTGTCGGACCGGGCGCCTAGCATGGGCAGGGCTGTCTGGCGAAGGGACCACAGTGGCTGACCGACTTGTCGTGCGCGGCGCGCGGGAGCACAACCTGCGCAGTGTCGACCTCGACCTGCCCCGCGACAGCCTCATCGTGTTCACCGGCCTGTCCGGTTCCGGCAAGTCCAGTCTGGCGTTCGACACCATCTTCGCGGAGGGCCAGCGCCGGTACGTCGAGTCGCTGTCGGCCTACGCTCGCCAGTTCCTCGGCCAGATGGACAAGCCCGACGTCGACTTCATCGAGGGCCTGTCGCCCGCGGTGTCGATCGACCAGAAGTCCACCAGCCGCAACCCGCGCTCCACCGTCGGCACCATCACCGAAGTGCACGACTACCTGCGCCTGCTCTACGCCCGCGCCGGCGAGCCGCACTGCCCGATCTGTGACGAACCGATCTCCCGGCAAACCCCGCAGCAGATCGTCGACCAGGTGCTGGCGCTGGAGCCAGGCACCCGGTTCCAAGTCCTGGCACCGGTGGTGCGGACCCGCAAAGGCGAGTTCGTTGACCTGTTCGCAGAGCTGCAGTCCCAGGGGTACTCCCGGGTCCTCGTCGACGGCACCGTCTACCTCCTCACCGAGGTGCCCAAGCTCAAGAAGCAGGACAAGCACGACATCTCCGTGGTGGTCGACCGGTTGTCTGTCAAGGACAGCGCCAAGCAGCGACTCACCGACTCGGTGGAGACCGCTCTGCGGTTGGCCGACGGCCTCGTTGTGCTCGATTTCGTCGACCGCGACGAGCACGACCCGCACCGGCAACGCCGCTTCTCCGAGCGGATGGCCTGCCCGAACGGTCACCCCATCGGCGTCGACGACCTGGAGCCGCGGTCGTTCTCGTTCAACTCTCCCTACGGTGCCTGCCCCGAGTGCACCGGCATCGGGATCCGCAAGGAGGTAGACCCCGAGCTGGTGGTGCCGGACCCGGAGCTTTCGCTGGCCGAGGGAGCGATCGCGCCGTGGGCCACCGGACAGACCTATGAGTACTTCCAGCGGCTGCTCGAAGCACTGGCCGAGACAATCGGCTTCCGGATGGACACGCCGTGGCGACGGCTGACCGCCACCGCCCAGAAAGCCGTGCTGCACGGCACCGACCGGCAGGTGCATGTCCGCTACCGCAACCGCTATGGCCGGGAGCGGTCCTACTACGCCACCTTTGAGGGCGCCATCCCGTTCCTCGAGCGCCGGATGAACCAGACCGAGTCCGAGCACATGCGCGACAAGTACGACGGGTACATGCGCGAGGTGCCCTGCCCGGCCTGCCGTGGCACCCGGCTCAAACCCGAGATCCTCGCCGTAACGCTCACTCACGTCACCGAGGGCCGTAAATCCATCGCCGATGTGTCCGCGCTGTCGGTCCGCGATGCGGCGGCCTTCCTCAGCAGCCTGCGGCTGGACACCAGGCAGGCAATGATCGCCGGTGCGGTGCTCAAAGAGATCCAGGCCCGGCTGCGCTTCCTTCTCGACGTCGGGCTGGACTACCTGTCACTGGACCGCGCATCGGCCACGCTATCCGGCGGTGAGGCGCAGCGGATCCGGTTGGCCACCCAGATCGGCTCCGGGCTGGTCGGTGTGCTGTACGTGCTGGACGAACCGTCGATCGGCTTGCACCAACGGGACAACCACCGGCTGCTGGCGACGCTGACCAGACTGCGCGATCTCGGCAATACGCTGATCGTGGTGGAACACGACGAAGAGACCATCCGGACGTCGGACTGGGTGGTGGATATCGGCCCGGGGGCCGGTGAGCACGGCGGGCAGGTTGTCTACAGCGGGCCGTTCCCGGGGCTGGAGCAGCATGACACCTCGATCACCGGGGCTTACCTGTCCGGCCGGCGCAGCATCCCGATTCCGCCAGTGCGCCGCCCGGTGGACCGGTCGCGGCGACTGACCGTGGTCGGGGCGCGGGAGCACAACCTGCGCGGCATCGACGTGTCCTTCCCGCTCGGTTGCCTGGTTTCGGTCACCGGGGTATCCGGGTCAGGCAAATCCACACTGGTCAACGACATCCTTGCGACCGTGCTGGCCAACCGGCTCAACGGCGCCCGGCAGGTGCCCGGCCGGCACACCCGGGTCACCGGGCTGGAGCACGTCGACAAGCTGGTCAAGGTGGATCAGTCCCCGATCGGGCGAACCCCACGGTCCAACCCGGCGACCTACACGGGCGTATTCGACCGGATCCGGAAGCTCTTCGCTGCAACCGCCGAAGCGAAAGTTCGCGGCTACCAGCCCGGGCGATTTTCCTTCAATGTCAAGGGCGGTCGCTGCGAAGCCTGCGCCGGGGACGGCACCATCAAGATCGAGATGAACTTCCTGCCCGACGTCTACGTGCCCTGCGAGGTGTGCCACGGCGCCCGGTACAACCGGGAAACCCTCGAAGTGCACTACAAGGGCAAGACCATCGCTGAGGTGCTCGATATGCCGATCGAGGACGCTGCGGCGTTCTTCGAGCCGATTTCCGCGATTTACCGGCATCTCAAGACGTTGGTGGATGTCGGGTTGGGATATGTCCGGCTCGGGCAACCCGCGCCGACCCTGTCCGGCGGCGAAGCCCAGCGCGTCAAGCTGGCCAGCGAGCTGCAGAAACGCTCCACCGGCCGGACCGTGTACATCCTCGACGAACCCACCACCGGCTTGCACTTCGAGGACATCCGCAAACTGCTCGGCGTGATCAACGAGCTGGCCGACAAGGGCAACACCGTCATCGTGATCGAGCACAACCTCGATGTGATCAAGTCATCGGACTGGGTGGTCGACATGGGTCCCGAAGGGGGCGCGGCCGGCGGCACCGTGATCGCCGAGGGGACGCCCGAGCAGATCGCCGCCATCGACACCAGTTACACCGGCCAGTTCCTGCGCACCGTCGTTGATGTTCAGCACAGGACGCTGCCCCAGGGACGTCGCGCCACGCTGGCGGTCGGTTCGTAAAAGCGGTTCGTAAAGGCCATTGTCAGCGGCGAGTGCCCTACCGGTCGCTTCGGGGAGCTGGGTCGCTGTTCTCCCCGTGTGCCGGGGCGCGCATGGACTCGCCACCGCTGGCTCCCCGCGGGAGCCCAGCGAGACGGCGTGACCTGCTAACATGTCCGATGCGACCAAACCTCCGTTCCGGCGGAGGTGGCAAGTGGAGCCCGCTCCCACCCGGATCGCTGCGAGGCGGCCGGGTCCGGTCCTGGAATCCCTAGCGGGATTCCAGTGTTGACGTTGAGTGTTGACAGCCAACACGCGGCGTCGATCGGTCGGATCTGCGGGCCCCGCACGTCACGATGCGTGCGGGGCCGCGTGGTTTCCGGGGTGTGTCCTTAGGGACCGGTTGGGAGGCAGGCAGGGTCCCACCTGCTCGGTTGCGCCGCGGGTAGCACGACTGAGGAGGCCACATCACCGTCGAAACACGCATCAACGAACGCATTCGCGTTCCCGAGGTCAGGTTAGTCGGTCCAAACGGCGAGCAGGTCGGCATTGTCCGCATCGAGGACGCGCTTCGACTAGCTCAGGAAGCGGACCTCGACCTGGTCGAGGTTGCGGCACAGGCCCGTCCACCGGTCTGCAAACTGATGGACTTCGGCAAGTTCAAGTACGAGACCGCGCAGAAGGCCCGTGAGTCCCGCCGCAATCAGCAAATGACGGTTATCAAGGAGCAAAAGCTCCGCCCCAAGATCGATGCGCACGACTACGAGACGAAGAAGCGCCACGTGGTGCGGTTCCTCGATGCGGGGCACAAAGTGAAGGTCACCATCATGTTCCGGGGTCGCGAGCAGTCCCGGCCGGAGCTGGGCTTCCGGCTGCTGCAGCGGCTTTCCGAGGACGTGGCCGATCTCGGCTTCGTGGAGACCTCCGCCAAACAGGACGGCCGGAACATGACGATGGTGCTGGCGCCGCACCGCAATAGGCCACGGGGGGCGAAAGCCGAGCGGGCCGCGGTGGAGCCGGCGAGTGCGGCCGATCCGGCAGAGTAACGCCCGCCCCTAGCAGCACCGGGTGGCCCGCAGCGGGTCACCCGGAAAGATGTGGTGGCCCACCGGGCCACCACACGGTCAGTGCCGCCATGCCCGGTGGCAAAACGAGGACGGACATGCCGAAGAACAAGACCCACAGTGGTACCGCGAAACGCGTGAAGCTTTCCGCTACCGGCAAGTTGCTGCGGCAGCGCGCTGGCAAGCGCCACCTGCTGGAGAAGAAGTCCTCCAGGATCACCCGCCGGCTGACCGGGACCGTTGAGGTGGCCTCGCAGGACACCTCACGGGTCCGCAAGCTGCTCGGCCGCTGAGCGGCCGGGTACCGCCGACTCTCGACCCCCGACCCCCCGGGCGGTTCACCGCCCCCGAGATCGACAGGACAAACCAGTGGCACGCGTCAAGCGAGCGGTCAATGCCCAGAAGAAGCGCCGCAGCACCCTGGAGGCCGCCAGCGGCTACCGCGGCCAGCGCTCCCGGCTCTACCGCAAAGCCAAGGAACAGATCCTTCACTCGTTGCAGTACGCCTACCGTGACCGGCGGGCACGCAAAGGTGACTTCCGGCAACTCTGGATCACCCGGATCAATGCCGCTGCACGGCAGAACGGGATGACCTACAACCGGCTCGTGCAGGGATTGCGCATTGCGGGGGTCGAAGTAGACCGCAAGAACCTCGCCGAGCTCGCCGTCTCGGATCCCGCCGCGTTTACCGCGCTGGTGGAGGTTGCCCGGGCCAACCTGCCGGCCAGCCGCGGGGCGAGCGCCCCGTCAGCCCGAGACGGCGACGCCGCCTGAGCCCAGCGACCCCGATCCAGCCGGGCAGTCCGTTCACCGAACGGACGCCCAGGGTGGTGGCCGCCCATCGCTTACTTCGACGGCGCAACCGCGACTCTGAAGGGCGATTCCTCGTAGAAGGTGCCCAGGCCGTGCGCGAGGCCATCACCTACGGCACAGTGCACGAGCTGTTTGTCACCGAGCGTGCAGCGCACCGCCATCCGGACCTCGTCGAGGCGTGTAGCGCTCCGGTGTCGCGGATCACTGAGCGGGCTGCCGCAGGGTTGTCCGAAACGGCCACCCCGCAGGGCATCGTTGCGGTTTGCGCCACACTCGGACAGCCTGCGGCGGACGCGCTGCGGGGTACCCGGCTGGTCGCGGTGCTGGCCGGCGTCTCCGACCCCGGCAATGCCGGCACGGTCATCCGGGTGGCTGACGCCGCGGGCGCTGGCGCAGTGGTGTTCACCGGAGATGCCGTCGATCCCCACAACGGCAAGAGCGTGCGGGCGTCCGCGGGTAGCGTCTTCCACCTGGCGTTAGGGATGGAGCGTGATCCACACCGCGCTGTTGCAGCGTGCCGCCAGGCTGGTTTGCAGATCCTTGCGGCGGATCCAAGAACCGGCCGCAACCTTGATGACCTCATGGACGCCGGCACGTTGGCAGCACCGACGGCATGGCTTTTCGGCAGCGAGGCGCATGGATTGGATCGTGACTTGCTCGCGGCAGCGGATCATGCCGTTGCCATCCCCCTGTACGGGCGCGCGGAGAGCCTGAACCTGGCTACCGCGGCGGCGCTGTGCCTGTATGCGAGCGCGCGGGCGCACCACCGACGGTCCGGCTTCAAACCGATCACCTAAGATCTGCTGCAGAACTGACCGCATACCGGCACGGCAGGCGCCGAACTCGTCGCGCTGCGCCAGCCAGGAGTTCCCCACCTTATGTCTGGATCCACCGACTCCTATGACCCCAAGCAGGTCGCCATGCTCGCTCCGGAAGCCCTGGCGCGGGCTGTGGAAGACGCCGAGAAGGCCTTCGCTGCGGCCGCCGACCTCGAGGAACTGGCTGCGGTCAAACCCGCCCATCTCGGCGACCGGTCACCGTTGCTGAGCGCCCGGCGCGAGATCGGTGCGCTGCCCCCGAAGGCCCGGGCCGAGGCCGGCAAGCGGCTCAACGCCAGCCGCATGGCCGTGCAGGCCGCCTTCGACCAGCGCCGGGGCGAGCTGCAGGCCGAGCGGGACTCCAACACCCTGCGGGCCGAGGCCGTCGACGTCACGCTGCCCTGGGACCGGGTGCCAGTCGGTGCCCGCCACCCGATCACCGCGCTGTGCGAGCGCATCGCGGACGTGTTCGTGGCCATGGGCTACGAGGTCGCAGAGGGCCCGGAACTCGAGGCCGAGTGGTTCAATTTCGACGCCCTCAACTTTCCCAAAGATCACCCGGCGCGGACCATGCAGGACAGCTTTTATGTTGCTCCGGAAGGCTCCGGCATGGTGCTGCGAACCCATACCTCCCCGGTGCAGGTGCGCGCCCTGCTGGAGCGCGAGCTGCCGGTGTATGTGGTGTGCCCGGGGCGGACTTTCCGCACTGACGCGCTGGATGCCACCCACACGCCGGTTTTCCACCAGGTCGAAGGGCTCGCGGTGGACAAGGGCATCACCATGGCGCATCTCAAGGGCACCCTCGACGCGTTCGCCCGAGCGATGTTCGGCGAGACCTCTCGCACCCGGCTGAGACCTTCGTTCTTCCCGTTCACCGAGCCCTCCGCCGAAGTGGATGTGTGGTTCCCGGAGCGCAAGGGTGGAGCGGGCTGGGTCGAGTGGGGCGGCTGCGGGATGGTCAATCCCAACGTGTTGCGCGCGTGCGGGGTCGACGCGGGCGTCTACTCGGGCTTTGCCTTCGGCATGGGCATCGAGCGGACCTTGCAGTTCCGCAACGGCATCACCGACATGCGCGACATGGTCGAGGGTGACGTGCGCTTCACCTGCGCGTTCGGAATGGAGGCCTGAGCCGATGCGCGTTCCCGTGTCGTGGCTGCGCGATCACGTCGCGCTGCCTGAGGGCGACGCTGCCCCGACGGTGGACCAGATCGCGGACGCCTTCGTGCGGGCTGGCCTTGAGGTGGAGGCCATATACCGGCTCGGCCCGGTCAGCGGCCCCCTGGTAGTGGGTCGGGTAACGCAGATCGAGGAGCTGACCGGTTTCGCCAAGCCCATCCGATACTGCCTGCTCGACGACGGTGAGCAGGCGCCGCGCGGAGTGGTGTGCGGCGCCACCAACTTCATCGAGGGCGATCTGGTGGTGCTGGCGCGGCCGGGTACGGTGCTGCCCGGCGACGTCGTGATCGGCGCGCGCACCGCCTACGGTCGGACCTCCGACGGGATGATCTGCTCGGCCGCTGAGCTGCGGCTCGGCGATGACCACACCGGAATCATTGTGCTGCCGACCGATGCCGCCCGGCCCGGGGACAGCGCGCTGGACGTGCTCGGCCTCGACGATGCAGTGATCGAGCTGGCGATCACCCCGGACCGGGGTTACTGCCTGTCGGTGCGCGGGCTCGCCCGCGAGCTGGCCATCGCGTTCGACGTCCCATACCGCGATCCCGGTCTGCTCGAGGTGTCGCCGGCCGATACCCCCAGCTGGCCGGTGCACATCGACGATGAGCAGGGTTGCCGCCGGTTCGTGATTCGCCAGGTGTCGGGCGTGCATGCGGCGGCCGAAACTCCGTGGTCGATGCGCCGACGGTTGCAGCTCGCCGGGATACGGCCGATCTCGCTGCCCGTCGATATCACCAACTACGTGATGCTCGAGCTCGGGCATCCGATGCATGCGTTCGACGCCACCAAACTCGATGGTGACCTCGTCGTGCGCCGGGCTGCCGAGGGAGAGAAGCTCACCACCCTCGACGGGGTTTGCCGGGAGCTGGATCCCGATGACATCGTCATCTGCGATGCCAGTGGCCCGGTGTCGCTGGCCGCGGTGATGGGCGGGGAGAGCACCGAAGTCGGCCCGCAGACCACCAGCCTGCTGCTGGAGGCGGCGAACTGGGACCCGGCCTCGGTGGCTCGCGCGGCCCGGCGCCACAAGTTGCCCAGCGAAGCCGCCCGCCGTTTTGAGCGCGGAGTCGACCCCGCACTGGCCCCGGCAGCCGCCGAACTCGCCGCGACGCTGCTCACCCGCTACGGCGGCGGGCAGGTACTGCCGGGCCGCACCGACGTTGGCACGCCTCCGGACCCGGTGTCCGTGGTGATGCCGATTGATGAGCCCGATCGGGTGGCCGGGCGGGTATACGGGCGCGGCGTCACCGTCCGCCGGCTGTCCCAGATCGGTTGCGCAGTGGAGGTCGCTACTACCTCCGGCGCCGCCACGGTGACCGCCGTCCCGCCGTCCTGGCGGCCCGACCTCGTTCAACCTGCCGACCTCGTCGAGGAAGTGTTACGGCTGGAGGGCTACGACACCATCCCCTCCACGCTGCCTCCCGCACCACCCGGCCGCGGCCTGTCCGTCACACAACGGCGCCGCCGCACGATCTTCCGGGCACTCGCCGGCGCCGGCTACGTCGAGGTGCTGCCCAGCCCCTTCGTGTCCGCCAGCACCTGGGATGCCTTCGGTTTATCGGAGGACGATCCGCGGCGGCACACGGCCAAGTTGCTCAATCCGTTGGAGGCCGACCGCGACGAGTTGGCCACCACGCTGCTACCCGGTCTGCTGGAGGCCCTCGTCCGTAATGTCGCCCGCGGGCAGCGTGATGTGGCGCTGTTCGGGATGGCACCCGTCGTGCAGCCGCGGCCCGGCGCCGTCCCGATGCCAGACGTGGGGGTCTTCGCGCGGCCCAGTGACGCCGAAGTTGCCGCGTTGATCGATGCGCTACCCAGGCAGCCGTTGCACGTGGGAGCCGTGCTCGCCGGGCAATGGGAGCGCCGCGGCTGGTGGGGTACCGGCCGGCCGGCGACCTGGGCAGATGCGGTCCAGGCCGCGCGGGTGGTCGGCCATGCCGCCAATGTCGACCTCGAGGTCTCGGCGGCGCACACCCCGCCGTGGCATCCCGGCCGCTGTGCCGCGCTGAGTGTCGGCGGTCAGCTGGTCGGACACGCGGGTGAGCTGCACCCCGCTGTGGTGGAGGCGCTAGGCCTGCCGCCGCGGACCTGCGCGATGGAGCTGGAACTCGACGCGCTGCCGCTGACCGACCGTAGGCCAGCCCCGCTGGTGTCCCCCTACCCACCGGTGCTGCAGGACATTGCACTGGTGGTGGACGCGGCCGTACCGGCGGCTGAGCTGACCGCCACGCTGCGCCGGGGCGCTGGCGAGCTACTCGAGGACGTGCGCCTGTTCGACGTCTACACCGGCGACCAGGTCGGTGCCGGTAAGCGATCCCTGGCCTTCGCGCTGCGCTTCCGCGCCCCGGATCGCACCCTCACCGTCGCCGAAGCCACCGCCGCTCGCGACGCTGCGGTCGCTGCCGCAGCCCAAGCCCACAACGCCACCCTGCGTTCCTGACCCCGCCCCCTCGGCGTGTCGCGCCCCCGTGCCGCGTGTGTCGCGCCCTGGTGCCCAATGTGTCGCACACCCGTGCCCGCGCAAACCACCCCGCCAATGCCAATTGAATAATATTCCACACCTATGCATAATCATCCGCATGCCTGTCAAGGTTGCAATTGCCGGCGCTAGCGGCTACGCCGGGGGCGAGGTGCTCCGGCTGATGCTCAACCATCCCTACATCGAGATTGGTGAGCTAACGGCGGGGGGCAGCGCGGGGACCACGCTTGGGGAGCATCACCCGAACCTGATCCCACTCGCCGAGCGGACCCTGTCCGTCACCTCGGCGCAGGGCTTGGCCGGACACGATGCCGTCATACTCGCCCTGCCGCACGGTCACTCCGCCGCGCTGGCAGCCGAGTTACCCTTGGACACTCTGGTGATCGACTGCGGGGCCGACCACCGGCTCGCGGACCCAGCCGCCTGGCAGCGCTGGTACGGCAGCCACCACGCCGGCACCTGGCCCTACGGATTGCCCGAACTGCCCGGGACTCGGGAGAAGCTCCGAGGAGCTCGCCGCATCGCGGTGCCTGGCTGCTACCCCACGGTCGTCAGCCTGACGCTTGCCCCCGCGCTGCACGCCGGACTAATCGCTCCCGATGTCGTGGTGACCGCGATGTCGGGCACCTCGGGAGCCGGGCGCGCACTCAAACCACACCTGCTGGGTTCGGAAGTCATGGGCTCAGCCAGCGTCTACGGGATGGCCGGCGCGCATCGGCACATCCCGGAGATCATCCAGAACCTCACCGGCGTCGCTCGCGAAGCAGTCACCGTGTCGTTCACCCCGGTCCTCGCGCCGATGCCGCGCGGGATCCTGGCCAGCTGCACTGCGGCGTTGCGCCCGGGCGCTGACCACGACACGATCCGCGGCGCCTACCACGGCGCCTACGCCGCAGAACCGTTTGTACATCTGCTGCCGGAAGGTCGTTGGCCCGCCACCAATGCGGTGATCGGCTCCAACTCCGTCCAGGTACAGGTAGCGGTGGACGAAGACGCCGGGAGGCTGGTTGCGGTGGGTGCGGTGGACAACCTCACTAAGGGCACCGCGGGAGCCGCGATGCAGTGCCTCAATCTGGCGCTGGGATTTCCCGAGACCACCGGCCTGCCGTCCTGGGGAATCGCCCCGTGACCGAGCACAACTGGAAGGGACACCGCCATGAGCGTCACCGCAGCAGGCGGATTTCGCAGTGCCGGGGTGGCCGCTGGCATCAAGTCCAGTGGTGCTCTGGATCTGGCGCTGGTGGTCAATGACGGACCCACCGATGTGGCCGCCGGGGTTTTCACCCGCAACCAGGTCAAAGCGGCACCGGTGCTGTGGTCGCAGCAGGTCCTCACCAGCCGACGCCTGCGGGCCGCAGTGCTGAATTCCGGGGGAGCCAACGCCTGCACCGGCCCGGGCGGATTTCAGGACACCCACGCCACGGCCGAGCGCGTCGCCACCGTGCTGGACTGCGGGGCAGCTGAGGTCGCTGTCTGTTCCACCGGACTGATCGGCGAGCGGCTGCCATTGGCCGCGCTGCTGTCCGGGGTTGACAAAGCAGCCGCGGTCCTCGCGGCGACCCCCGAAGCGGGGCTGGCTGCTGCCTCCGCCGTGCTTACCACTGACACCGTGCCCAAGCAGGCCGCGGTCAGCCGCGGCGGCTGGACCATAGGGGGGTTCGCCAAGGGAGCCGGCATGGTTGCACCCAGCCTGGCCACCATGCTGTGCGTCCTCACCACTGACGCTGCGGTCGACGGGTCCGCCCTCAACGCGGTGCTGCGTCGCGCCACGAGTGAAACCTTCGAGCATCTGGACATCGACGGCGCTTGCTCCACCAATGACACAGTGCTGCTGATGGCCTCCGGAGCGTCAGGCACTGTGCCCGACGACGAAGAACTCGCCGCCGGCGTGCAACAGGTGTGCCACCAGCTGGTGACCAGCTTGCAGGCCGACGCCGAGGGTGTGACCAAGGAAATCGCCATCACCGTCCGCGGAGCCGCTGACAGCACCGAAGCGCTAGCCGCAGCTCGCGCGGTGGCCCGGGACAACTTGGTCAAGACGGCATTCTTCGGCTCCGACCCCAACTGGGGCCGGATCGCCGCCGCAAGCGGCGCCTCGCCGGCGACCGTACACGCCGAGACCTTGGACATCTGGATCAACGGAGTGCTGCTCTGCCAGGGCGGCGCGGTAGCGGCCGACCGTTCGAAGGCTGACCTGTCCGGCCGGGAGATCACCGTGGAGATCGACCTGCACCTCGGTGACGGGCAGGCCACCGTGCTCACCACCGACCTGTCCCACGGGTACGTCGAAGAGAACAGCGCCTACTCATCATGATCACTCGTATCGAGACAGCGGCGCAGAAAGCGGCAGTGCTCACCGAGGCGCTGCCCTGGCTGCAGCGCTTCCATGGCGCCACCATTGTGATCAAGTACGGCGGTAACGCGATGCTGGACGACGAGCTCAAGCTCGCCTTCGCCCAGGACATGGTGTTCCTGCGGCTGGCCGGACTGCGCCCGGCGGTGGTGCACGGCGGTGGCCCGCAGATCAATGCCATGCTTGATCGGCTGGGCATCGCCGGCGAGTTTCGCGGCGGCCTGCGGGTCACAACCCCAGAGACCATCGACGTAGTGCGCATGGTGCTGTTCGGGCAGGTAGGTCGGGAACTCGTCGGGCTGATCAACGCACACGGACCGTTCGCGGTCGGCATGTCTGGCGAGGACGCGCATCTGTTCATCGCCGCCCGGCGCACCGCCACGGTGAACGGTGAGCAGGTCGACGTGGGTCTGGTCGGCGACGTGGTGGCGGTAAACCCCGCTGCGGTGCTCGACATCATCAATGCTGGGCGGATACCGGTGGTCTCCGGGTTAGCCCCGGATGCCGAGGGCGTGGTGCACAACATCAATGCCGACACCGCCGCGGCGGCGTTGGCCATCGCCTTACAAGCCGACAAGTTGGTCATGCTGACCGATGTCGAAGGGCTCTATACCGACTGGCCAGACCGTTCCAGTCTGCTGTCCGAGGTCACTGCGGACCGGTTGGAGCAACTGCTGCCGAGGCTGTCCGCCGGAATGGTGCCGAAGATGGAAGCGTGCCTGCGCGCGGTGCGTGGCGGGGTGCCACAGGCCCATGTGATCGACGGTCGGGTGGCGCATTCCGTTCTACTCGAAGTCTTCACGACCGAAGGTGTGGGGACGATGGTGTTGCCCGAGCAAGGATCCGAGAAAGGACAGGCCTAATGTCCACCGCGGATTATCAGCGTCGCTGGGAAGCCGCATTGATGGCCAATTACGGCACACCATCCTTGGCGTTAAGCCGTGGGAGCGGTGCTGAAGTGTGGGATATGGACGGCCGGCGCTATTTGGATCTGCTCAGTGGGGTTGCGGTGAACGCGCTGGGCCACGCTCATCCGGCCGTAGTGCGGGCCGTCACCGAGCAGATCAGCACTCTCGGGCAGGTATCGAACTTCTTTATCACCGAGCCGGCCATCACCCTTGCCGAGACGCTGCTCGACTTACTCGGGGCCACCGGTTCCGGGCGGGTGCTGTTCGGCAATTCCGGAACAGAGGCTAACGAGGCTGCATTCAAGATCGCCCGGCGGACTGGCCGGCCGACGATCATCTCTACCGAGGGCGCCTTCCATGGCCGCACCATGGGGGCGCTTGCGCTCACCGGGCAGCCTGCCAAACGGGATCCCTTCCAGCCGATGCCGCCGGGGGTGGTCTTTGTGCCCTACGGTGACTCCGCGGCCTTGGAATCGGTGGTCGATGCCGACACCGCCGCGGTGTTCCTGGAGCCCATCCAGGGCGAGAACGGTGTGGTGATCCCGCCCGAGGGCTACCTGCAGGCCGCCCGGGAGATCACCTCGGCGCAGGGCGCGCTGCTCGTGCTCGACGAGGTCCAGACCGGCATCGGCCGGACCGGTACCTGGTTCGCCCACCAGTCGGTAGGCGTGGTGCCCGACGTGGTCACGGTGGCCAAGGGGCTTGGGGGAGGGCTGCCGATCGCGGCCTGTATCGGCATTGGTCGCGCCGCGCACCTGCTCCAACCCGGTCAGCACGGCAGCACGCTCGGTGGTAACCCGGTGTGCTGCGCGGCCGCGCTGGCCGTGCTGCGCACCATCGCCGCGGACGGGTTGGTCGATCACGCCGCCCGGCTCGGTAAAGAAATCGCCGCTGAGGTGACGGCCCTGCGGCACCCGTTGGTTGCGTCGGTCAGCGCCGCAGGCCTGCTCATCGGGATCGGCCTGACCTCGCCGGTCGCTGCCGCGGTCACCACTGCCGCGCGCCATGCCGGCTTCCTCATCAATGCGGCGGTGCCGGACCGGGTGCGGCTCGCGCCACCGCTGGTGCTGACCGAGGCCCAGGCGAGCGATTTCCTCGCTGCGTTGCCCGCGATTCTGGACGGGGTGCAGTAGCGATGCCCAGGCACTTCTTGCGTGACGACGATCTGACCCCGGCTGAGCAGCGAGCCATTCTCGACCTCGCAGACGCGCTCAAAGCCGACCCGCTCGGGCACACTCCGCTGGCCGGCCCACGATCCGTCGCGGTGATCTTCGAGAAGAGCTCGACGCGGACCCGGCTGTCCTTCGCAGTTGGCATCGCCCAACTTGGCGGCAATCCGGTGATCGTCGACACCGCCACTATGCAGCTGGGTCGGGACGAGACCATCGAGGACACGTCGCGGGTGCTGTCCCGTTACGTCGACGCAGTGGTCTGGCGTACATCCGCGCAGCACCGTCTGGAGGCTATGGCTAGGGTCTCCCGGGTGCCGGTGGTCAACGCACTCACCGACGAGTTCCACCCCTGCCAGGTGCTCGCCGACCTGCAGACCATTCGCGAACGGCACGGGCGGCTGGCCGGCCTCACGTTGACCTACCTCGGCGACGGGGCGAACAACATGGCGCACTCCCTGCTCCTGGGCGGCACCACCGCCGGGCTGCATGTCCGGATCGCCGCGCCGCCGAACTTCCAGCCGATACCCGACGTCTTGCTCGCCGCAAAACACCGGGCCGGTCAGACCGGTGGTAGCGGCACCGTGCTGGCCGACGTCCATGCGGCCGTTGATGGCGCGGATGTGCTGGTGACCGACGCGTGGACCTCGATGGGTCAGGAGAGTGACGGCCGCGACCGCGTCAGCCCGTTCCGGTCCCTGCAGCTCAATGCCGATCTGCTGGATCGGGCGTCCGGCGGCGGTGCCAAGAAGATCACCGTGCTGCACTGCCTGCCCGCGCACCGCGGGGTCGAGATCACCAACGAGGTGATCGACGGGCCGGCGAGTGCGGTGTGGGATGAGGCCGAGAACCGGCTACACGCTCAGAAAGCCCTGCTGACCTGGTTGCTCGACCCGGAGCGAGCGGCATGACGACATTCACTCGGGCCGGCCGGCAGGCTCGCATCATCGAGCTGGTGACCCACCACACGATCCACAGCCAGACCGAGTTGGCCGCCCTGCTCGCCGGTGAAGGCATCGAAGTCACCCAGGCCACGTTGTCCCGCGACCTCGACGAACTTGGTGCGGTGAAGCTACGCGGGGTGAACGGTGGGGCGCCGGTGTACGTCATACCCGAGGACGGCAGCCCGGTGCGCGCGGTATCCGGCGGCACCGCCCGGCTTGCACGGGTGCTGTCCGAGCTACTCGTCTCCACCGACGCCAGCGGCAACCTCGCGGTGCTGCGTACACCACCCGGTGCGGCCCATTTCGTCGCCAGTGCGCTGGACCGGGCGGCGCTGCCCGAAGTGGTCGGCACCGTAGCCGGCGATGACACCATCCTGGTCGTCGCCCGCGAACCGCTCACGGGCGATCAGCTCGCAACGCGCATCGGCGCGCTGACGCGAGCTCGTGAGTGCGAATCAGGGCCATAGCACTGTTTGCCACTCACGACCCTGCCCGAAGGGAGAACACATGAAACGAGTCGTCTTGGCCTACTCCGGTGGCCTGGACACCTCTGTGGCCATCGGGTGGATCGGAGAGAAGGCCGGGGCAGAGGTGGTTGCCGTCGCAGTAGATGTCGGTCAGGGCGGCGAAGACATGGAGACCATTCGCCAGCGGGCCCTGGCCTGCGGGGCGGTGGAGGCCGTGGTTACCGACGCCAGGGACGAATATGCCGAGCAGTACTGCCTACCCGCCCTACAGGTCAATGCCTTGTACATGGATCGCTACCCGCTGATCTCGGCGTTGTCCCGACCGCTGATCGCTAAGCATCTGGTCGCGGCAGCGAAATACCACGGCGCCTCCACCGTCGCGCACGGCTGCACCGGCAAGGGCAACGATCAGGTGCGCTTCGAGGTCGGCATCGGTGCGCTAGCCCCCGATCTCGAGGTGATTGCACCGGTCCGGGACTACGCATGGACCCGGGAGAAGGCGATCGCCTACGCCGAAGAGCGCAACCTCCCCATCGACGTCACGAAGCGCTCACCGTTTTCCATCGACCAGAATCTGTGGGGCCGCGCGGTGGAGACCGGTTTCCTCGAAGACTTGTGGAACGCCCCGACCAAGGACGTCTACTCCTACACCAGCGACCCAACCGAGTGGAAAGCCCAGGAGCAGCTGGTGATCGCCTTCGAGGCTGGCGTGCCGGTCGCCATCGACGGCGACGCGGTAACGGTGCTGGAAGCGATCCAGCAGCTCAACTCCCGAGCGGGGGCACACGGCGTCGGCCGGCTGGACCTGGTGGAGGATCGCCTGGTCGGTATCAAGAGCCGGGAAGTGTACGAGGCACCCGGGGCGATCGCTTTGATCACCGCGCACCAGGAACTGGAGAACGTCACCATGGAGCGCGATCTGGCCAGATACAAACGCCACGTCGAGCAGCGCTGGACAGAGCTGGTCTATGACGGGCTATGGTTCTCCCCGCTCAAACGGGCGCTGGACGCCTTCGTCGCCGACTCCCAACGCCACGTGAGCGGCGAGATCCGCATGGAGCTAGCCGGCGGCCGGGCCACGGTGACCGGACGGCGCAGCCCCCAGTCCCTGTATGACTTCAATCTCGCCACCTACGACGCGGGCGACACCTTCGACCAGTCCCTTGCCAAGGGCTTTGTGCAACTGTGGGGGTTACCATCAAAGATCGCGGCCCGACGAGACCTGCAGGCCACCCACCGGGAGCTTCCGTCGTGACCGGACTCTGGGGTGGCCGGTTCACCGACAAACCCGCTGACGCGCTCGCCGCCCTGAGCGCCTCGACGCACTTCGATTGGCGGCTGGCTCATTACGACATCCGCGGTTCCCGGGCGCACGCCCGGGTGCTGCACGAAGCTGGCCTGCTCAACCACAGCGAGCTGGCCGCGATGCTCGATGCGTTGGACCGTCTGGACGCCGACGTCGACTCCGGTGCGTTTGTCCCGGTACCCGAAGACGAGGACGTGCACAGCGCCCTGGAGCGCGGCCTGATCGAGCGGGTCGGACCCGACCTGGGCGGTCGGCTGCGCGCTGGCCGCTCCCGCAACGACCAGGTCGCCACGTTGTTCCGGATGTGGCTGCGGGACGCCACCCGGCGGGTTGCCGCCGGCACCCTTGAGGTGATCGACGCCCTGCTCGACCAGGCCCAGGCGCACCCCGATGCCCCGATGCCCGGCCGAACCCACCTGCAGCATGCCCAACCCGTACTGCTCGCCCACCACCTCGGTGCGCACGTGCAGGCCCTGCTGCGCGACGTCGAGCGCCTGCGCGACTGGGATGCCCGGGCCGCAGTCTCGCCGTACGGTTCCGGTGCCTTGGCCGGCTCGTCGCTCGGACTCGACCCGGCGGCAGTGGCCACTGAACTCGGCTTCGATGCCCCGGTGGAGAACTCGATCGACGGCACGGCCTCGCGAGATTTCGCCGCCGAGGCCGCATTTGTGCTCGCGATGCTGGCTGTCGACCTGTCCCGGATCGCCGAGGAGATCATCCTCTGGGCCACCGCCGAGTTCGGCTACGTGGAGCTGGATGATGCGTACGCCACCGGCAGTTCGATCATGCCGCAGAAGAAGAACCCTGATGTGGCCGAACTCGCCAGAGGCAAGGCCGGCCGGCTGATCGGCAACCTCACCGGGCTGATGGCCACGCTGAAGGCACAGCCGCTGGCCTATAACCGGGATCTGCAAGAGGACAAGGAACCGCTGTTCGATTCAGTCGATCAGCTCGAACTGCTGCTGCCCGCGATGGCTGGGATGGTCGCCACTCTGACCTTCCAGACCGACCGGCTCGCCGAACTCGCCCCGGCCGGGTTCACCCTGGCCACCGATCTTGCCGAGTGGCTGGCCCGTCAGGGTGTACCGTTCCGCACCGCACACCAGGCTGCGGGCGCCTGCGTGCGGCTGGCCGAGTCGCGCGGCGTCGGGTTGGCGGAGCTGTCCGAGATGGAACTTGCCGCCGTCCATCCCGAGCTCACGGTGGACGTCCGCCGGGTGCTCAACGTCGCCGGGTCGATCGAATCCCGCGACGCCTACGGCGGCACCGCCCCGGAACGCGTCGCCGAGCAGCTGCAGCGCGCCCGGCACGCCGTCGCCGCGTACCGGGCCTGGGCAGCTTCGTGACGGTGTCGACGTTCGTCCGGGAGCGTCTGGCCGTTGATGTTCTGCCGGCTGCTCGGCTGCTGCTGGGCTGCCGGCTGGTCGCCGACGGACCGGATGGGCAGGTGGTAATCCGGCTCGTCGAATTGGAGGCCTATCGCGGAGCGGACGACCCCGCGGCGCACTCTTACCGAGGTCGTACCGCGCGCAACGCCGTCATGTTCGGCCCACCAGGACATCTGTACGTGTACTTCGTCTACGGGATGCACTTCTGCGCGAACATCTCCTGCCTACCTGACGGGCAACCCGGCGCGGTGCTGCTGCGTGCCGCAGAAGTCATCTCTGGCCTCGCGGTCGCCCGGCTGCGCCGCCCCACCGCACGATCGGACGCCGAACTTGCTCGCGGACCCGCGCGGCTGGCCACCGTGCTCGGGCTTGGTCGGGAACACAACGGCCTCGATCTGCTTGATTCGTCGTCGCCGGTGCGGTTGCTGCCCGGTAAGCCGGTCCCGACCGAACAGATTTGCACCGGGCCACGGGTTGGCGTCGCGGCCGCACACGACCGGCCATGGCGATTCTGGGTGTGTGGCAGCCCGGCAGTGTCTACCTATCGTCGGCATCAGAAATCTGCCTGAAGTTCGTGCGGGATGATGTGGCAGTGGGAGAACACATCCTCGATGAGCTGACCTGGCGCGGTCTGATCGCCCAGAGCACCGACCTCGACGCGCTGCGCCGCGACTGTGGCGCTGGCCCGGTAACCCTCTACGGCGGGTTCGATCCCACGGCGCCGAGCCTGCACATCGGCAACCTGGTGCTGATCCTCACGTTGCGACGGTTCCAGCGGGCCGGCCATCGGCCGCTCGCCGTGGTGGGGGGTGCCACCGGGCTGATCGGCGACCCGAAGGCGACCGCGGAGCGCACGCTCAACAGCCGGGAAGTTGTCGCCGAATGGGTGGAGCGAATTCGCCGGCAGATTGAACCGTTCCTGAAGTTCGACGGGCCACACGCCGCGCGCATGGTCAACAATCTGGACTGGACGCAACCGCTGTCAGCCATCGATTTCCTGCGCGACATCGGCAAGCACTTCCGCGTCAGCCGCATGCTGGCCAAGGAAGCGGTGAGCGCCCGGCTGAATTCTGAAGCCGGGATCAGCTACACCGAGTTCAGCTACCAGTTGTTGCAGGCCCTCGATTTCCTCGAGCTGTACCGCCGCGATCACTGCATCCTGCAGGTAGGCGGCAGCGATCAGTGGGGCAACCTCACCGCCGGTGTCGACTTGATTCACCGGGTGGAGCAGCGTTCGGTACACGCCTTGGCGACACCACTCATCACCAAGGCGGATGGGACGAAATTCGGCAAGACCGAGACCGGAACGGTCTGGCTCGACCCGGAGCTGACCAGTCCCTACGCCTTCTACCAGTTCTGGATCAACGCCGAAGACTCGCAAGTCGGTGAGTACCTGCGCGTGTTCACCGATCTGTCTCGCGAGGAGATCGCTGCTCTCGACATCGAGACGGCGCAGCGGCCGCACGCGCGAGCAGCGCAGCGGGTGCTGGCTTCCGAGGTCACGGCGCTGGTGCACGGCCCGGCTGAAGCTCGCCGCGTCGCCTCCGCGAGCCAGGCACTGTTCGGTCAAGGGGAGTTGCGCGACCTGGATGAGCGCACCCTGGATGCCGCCATGGCGCAGGCTCCCACGGGGCAGGTCCAGCTAGCCGACCGGCCCACGATCGTCGATCTGCTGGTGGCCAGCGGCCTCGCCGACAGCAAGGGCGCTGCACGGCGCACGGTCCGGGAAGGCGGCGCGTCGGTGAACAACGCCAAGATCGGAGATGAGGGTTGGACGCCCACAGAGGCGGACCTGCTACCTGGTGGGTGGCTCGTGCTCCGGCGCGGCCGGCGCCATACCGCTGGGGTACGAGTGCACTGACCGGGATCCCTCACCGGTAGGCCGAGCATGCCGCCGACACGCCGATTTGACTTTTCCGGTGCGCTAGCCGTACCTTCTCCCTCGCCCCGCAGGGGAATGGACAAGGCGCTCAGCGCGTTAACCACACTGAGACCAAGTCCGACCCGGTGGGGAGGCCCACTCAAGCAGCTGCTAAGCTTGATGGGGTCGCCCGGCTCATATAGACCGCATGAGGTCAATGAGTACGGGACCGGGCAAGTCGGAGCAACTCATCCCGGATCAACTGCCGTATCGGTGGTTCGTGATGGTGTGTGTTTGTTCTTTGAGAACTCAACAGTGTGCTGTTTTGTTAGTGCCATGTTTGTTTGTGTTGTTTGTGCTAGTGATCAGTGCGGCATCTGCTCTTGTTGGGGTGGGTGTTGTTTTCTGTCGATAAGGCATTCGATGGAGAGTTTGATCCTGGCTCAGGACGAACGCTGGCGGCGTGCTTAACACATGCAAGTCGAGCGGTAAGGCCCTTCGGGGTACACGAGCGGCGAACGGGTGAGTAACACGTGGGTGACCTGCCCTTAGCTCTGGGATAAGCCTGGGAAACTGGGTCTAATACTGGATATGACCTCATGATGCATGTTGTGGGGTGGAAAGCTTTGGCGGCTAGGGATGGGCCCGCGGCCTATCAGCTTGTTGGTGGGGTGATGGCCTACCAAGGCGACGACGGGTAGCCGGCCTGAGAGGGCGACCGGCCACACTGGGACTGAGACACGGCCCAGACTCCTACGGGAGGCAGCAGTGGGGAAT
>DASQVU010000529.1:0-2026 GCA_035640615.1 Pseudonocardiaceae bacterium | reverse complement strand
TGGCCTGCCCGTTCGGGGGGTCGGGAACACGGATGTATCGCACCGGGGATCTGGTGTGTTGGGCTGCTGATGGGCAGCTGCGGTATCTGGGGCGCGCCGATGAGCAGGTCAAGATCCGCGGCTATCGCATCGAGTGCGGTGAAATCCGGGCCGTTCTGGCCGCGCTGGACGGGGTGGAGCAGGCGGCGGTGATCGTGCGCGAGGACCGCCCCGGCGACAAACGGCTGGTGGGTTATGTCACCGGGACAGCAGACCCGGTCCAGATACGCGCCGCGCTGGCCGAGCGGCTTCCGGAGTATATGGTTCCGGCCGCGGTGGTGGTGTTGGCGGCGCTGCCGTTGACCGTCAACGGCAAACTCGACACCCGCGCCCTGCCGGCACCCGGGTATCAGGGTGGCGGTGGTGGCTATCGCGCTCCGGCTAACCCGGTCGAAGAGATCCTGGCCGGCATCTACGCCGAGGTACTCGGTGTGGAGCGCGTCGGGGTCGACGACTCATTTTTCGATCTGGGCGGGGACTCGCTGCTGGCAACCCGCCTAGTCGCCGCGATCGAAAACACCCTAGACGCCGGCCTTTCCGTGCGCACCATATTCGAAGCGCCCACAGTCGCCCAGTTGGCACCCCGTATCGGTGCGGAGGCGGGTCGACTTGAGCCGTTGGTGGCGGGTGAGCGGCCCGCGGTGATTCCGTTGTCGTTCGCCCAGCAGCGGTTGTGGTTTATCGATCAGTTGCAGGGGCCTTCGCCGGTCTACAACATACCGGCGGCATTGCGGGTGCGCGGTGCGCTTGATGCCGACGCGCTGGGTGCGGCGCTGGCCGATGTGGTGGACCGCCATGAAAGCCTGCGCACCCTGTTTGTGGCGGTCGAGGGAACAGCTCAGCAGGTGGTTATCCCCAGTGAGCGAGCCGACTTCGGCTGGCAGATCACTGATGCCACCGGCTGGCCGGAAAGCCGGCTGAGTGAGGCCGTTAACGCAGCGGCGTGCTACACGTTCGATCTGGCAACCGAAATCCCTTTGCGCGCACGGCTTTTCCGGGTCGCCGCCGACGAACACGTCCTGGTGGCGGTCGTGCACCACATCGGTGCGGATGGCTGGTCGATCACCGCGCTGGTGCGTGATCTGGGGGTGGCTTATGCCAGCCGGTGCGCGGGGCAGTCCCCTGGCTGGGCGCCATTGCCGGTGCAGTATGTCGACTACACGCTGTGGCAGCGCGCTCAGTTTGGTGATCTCGACGACAGTGAAAGCCGCATCGCCGCGCAGCTGGCCTACTGGGAGCAGGCCCTGGCCGGGTTGCCCGAGCGGCTGCAGTTGCCCATCGATCGGCCTTACCCGTCGGTTGCCGATTACCGCGGCGCCAAGGTGGCGGTGGATTGGCCGGCGGCGCTGCAGCAGCGGGTGCGCGAGGTGGCCCGCGAGCACAACGCGACCAGTTTCATGGTGGTGCAGGCCGCCCTTTCGGTGCTGCTGGCCAAGCTCAGCACCAGCAGCGATGTGGCGGTAGGATTCGCGATCGCCGGGCGGCGCGACCCGGCGCTCGATGAGCTGGTGGGATTCTTCGTCAACACCCTGGTGCTGCGGGTCGATCTGGCCGGGGATCCCACTGTGGCCGAACTGGTCGCCCAGGTGCGAGCGCGCGGCCTGGCCGCCTACGAGCACCAAGATGTGCCCTTCGAGGTGCTGGTCGAGCGGCTCAACCCCACCCGAAGCCTGGCCCATTCCCCGCTGGTCCAGGTCGTATTGGCGTGGCAGAACTTCCCCGGGCAGACCAGCGACCCTGCCGCCGGGTTGGCCTTGGGTGATCTGCAGGTCACCCAGATGCCCGCGGACGCCCAGTGGGCGCGCATGGATCTGACGTTTACCCTGGCCGAACGCTGGACCGATGCCGGTGAGCCCGACGGGATCCCGCGCCAGCAGGTGCTCCCCGCCGACCGGGCCGACTTCGGTTGGGAGGTCGTCGATGCCGGCGGCTGGCCAGCGGCGCGCCTGACCCGGGCCGTCGAGGAGACGACGGGCCACAGCTTCCG
>DASQVU010000528.1:0-10980 GCA_035640615.1 Pseudonocardiaceae bacterium | reverse complement strand
TCCACATCAGCGCCAACCATGTCGTGGTGGATGGCTTCACCGTCGCCGGGGGCGACGGGATCTTCCTCAAGGGTAATGACCTGGCCATCCGCCACAACACCGTGCACGACACCCAGCGCGGCGGGATCACCTGCGAACGATGCCAGAATTCGATCATCGATTCCAACACGGTACAGCACGTCGATAACGTCGGTATCTGGATCGAAGGGCAGCAGATCGCGGTGAGCCACAACACGGTGCGGGACACCCTCGCCCGGGACAATGGCGACGCTGACGGGATGCGGTTCTTCGGCAATGGTCACCGGATCACCGCAAATACGATCATGGACATCTCCGACCGCGGCTACGCCAACCCGCCGCACCCGGATTGCTTCCAGACCTACGACGACAACAGCCCGCCCACCTTCGACGTTCTCATCGCCGGCAACACCTGCCGCAACGTCGGCGCGCAATGCCTGATCGCTACCGGCGACCAAGGCGGCAACAGCGGCGCCCCCACCGGAGTTCCGTCGATCACCTTTGTGGACAACACCTGTGCGGCCAACGGCGCGCAGGCGGTGAACCTGCGCCGCTGGCCCAACGTCGAGATACGTGAAAACCGGATCTCCGGCCCCAACGTGACCCGGGGCATCATCGTCATCGACGGCTCGACAGGCTGCGTTGTCATCGGCAACACCACTGACGGCGGCCGCCCCACGGTCGATATCGACAAGTCCTCCCGGCCCGGTTCCCGGGTGGAACACAACAGTCCAAGCTGACGGGTTGCTGATGACCGAGTTCGAGCATTACTTGGTCGGCGAGCACATCGAGGACTACCAGGCTCGATTGATCAGCCGGCGGGAATTGCTGCGCCGGGTGACTCTGATCACCGGCAGCACGGCCAGCGCGGTCCTGCTCCTGGAGGTGGCGGGCTGCTCGAGCAAGCCGTCCGGGACGCTGCCGTCGCCGCAGTCGCGGCAGACCAGCACGCCGTACCCGTTTGCCACCCCGCCTGCTCAGCCCACTACTGACGGGGTGACGGTCCGGCCCGACGATTCCCGCATCACTGTCGCGCCGATGACGGTAACCGGCGCAGACGGCGCTTCGCTGATCAGCTACTCCGCCCAGCCAAGCACCGGTGCCGCGGCGGGTGGCGTGCTGGTGGTGCACGAGAATCGTGGACTGGTCGTCCACATCGAAGACGTGGTGCGCCGGGTTGCCACTGCCGGGTTCAGCGCGGTCTCGGTGGATCTGCTCTCGCGCCAGGGCGGTGCGCGCAAGCTCAGCGACCCCGCCGAGTATGCGGCCGCGCTGAGCAAGCAGGACCCGGCGATGATGGTCTCCGACCTGCAACAGGCACTGGCCGCGCTCTCAGCGGCCGGCGCGGATGACCGGCTCGGCATCACGGGTTTCTGCTTCGGCGGTGGCATGACCTGGAACGTGCTTGCCGCGGGCACCAAGGTCAAGGCAGCGGTGCCCTTCTACGGCCCGCCGCCGAAGAATCTGACCGGGCTGGCGACCACTTCAGCCGCGGTATTCGCCGTCTATGCCGAGCGGGACACGCGGATCACCAGCTCGAAGGACGAGATCGAGCAGCAGTTGCGCCGCACCGGCCACCCGTACCGGATCACCGTCTACCCCGGTGTGGATCACGCGTTTCACAACGACACCGGACCGCGCTACAACGCCACCCAGGCCGAAGCAGCCTGGGTGGCGACCATCGAGTGGTTCCAGCACTACGTGCCCTAGCAGCTAGGCGGCGGCTCCGGCAGCAGTGGGGGCGGCCGCGCACCGAGATGTTGCCTGATCTGCACCGCCGCGACGATGAACGGCAGCGACGTGGCTTGCAGGAATCCGGCCGCCACGGCGCGTACCCAGCTGCGAGCGGTACAGCAGCGCGGGCAGCGCCCGGACCATGAACAGCGCGGCGAGGAACAGCGGCACCCGCAGCAGCGTCGAGGATGACGCGACAGGGCCTTGGCGTCGAACATCACCCTGCTGGTGACTAAGAACACCGGGATCAAGAACCCGTAGCCGATCGCGTCGAGCTTGACCTCAGAGTGCGGGTGCACGGTGGCGGCGTCGGCGTCGACGAGCCGCAGCACCGCTCCGGCCAGGAAGGCGCCGAGGATCGCCTCGAACCCCAACCCTGAGCCAACGCGAGGAACGCGATGAGCAGCAGAGTGGCGAACCGGATCCGGATCTGCGCGGTGGTATCCATCAGCTTCTCGAACACACGGTCAACGCGGGTGCTGCGCCCGGCCCGCATCAGTGCCAGCGCCAGCAGGACCACGACCAGCGCCAAGCCGGCCAGCAGCAACAACCGCGCGGGCAACCCCGTGGACAGCTCCGAGAAGAACAGCGACCGCAGGATCACCGCGCCGAAACCGGCAATCGACGCCGCAGCGATGATCACCTGCCCGACTGCGCCGGAGGCCTCCCCAGCATCCTTGAGCACGGGCACCACCAATCCCAGCGACGTGGCGCACAGTTTGATCGCGATCAGCAGCGGCGCCGAGGTGAACCCACCGACGGCCAGCAGCAGTGCGACACCCACCGCGATCGCGAAAGACACCAGGAAACCGGTCAGGGCCAGGCTCAGTGATCGCCCGCGTAGCTTCTGTATGTCGATCTCCAGGCCGGCCAGGAACAGCAGGACGCCAGGCCGATCAGGGCAAGTATCTGGACCGGAGCGTCGACGTGAACCCAACCCAGCACCGACGGGCCGAGCAGGATCCCGGCCATGATCTCCAGCACCGGCGACGGCACTCGTACCCCGGGCAGCGCGTTGACCCCCAGCGGCGCGACAAACGCCACCACCACGATGATCAGCAAGTTGGTGAAGTGCACTCCTAGCCACCTCGCTTCAGCCGGGCAGGTACGCCAGGGCGTCGAGCACCCCGCGGTGGAACGTCGGTAGGTGTAGATCATCTAGTGCAGGATGGTGACCGGCAGCCGGGCGTGCACCGCGAGGGTGAGCATGGACACCACTTCACCGCCGCGTGGACCGACCCACGTCGCGCCGACCAGCAGCCCACGCTCGGCGTCGCACACCAGCTTGATCAACCCGTCGTTGCCGGGGCCGTGGATGAAAGCCCGGCTCGACGCCGGCACCGGCGCGCTACCCGTGCACAAGTCGAGCCCGGCCGCGCGGGCGGCGGCGGTGTAGTCAGCGGGGTAGCCGGGGACGCCGAGGATGTCGTCGGCGGCGACGTGAGCCTGGTACACGGCGAGGTGAGTGAACGCGCCGACGCCGGTGAGGTCGCCGATCGCCGCACCAGCCGGTCGGCGGCTTCCACCACAGTGACCATCGACCCGAACCGCGCGAACGCCTGGGCCAATTCCAGCCCGATCGCACCACCGCCGAGCACGATCAGCCAGCTGGGCGCCTCGGTGGCTTCGACCGCTTCCCGGTTGGTCCAGTAGCCGGCTCCGGCCAACCCGGGGATCGGGGGCCGGACCGGGGCGGATCCGGTGGCCAGCACCACTCCTACCGAGGCGGTGAAGACGGTCTCTCCGACCCGGACCCGCCGCGGCCCCACCAGCATGGCCTGCCCGCGGAGGAACCGCCCACCGTGCTTTTCGAAGCGCTGCACGGCGACGGTGTCGTCCCAGTTGTCGGTGGCTTCGGCACGGACCCGGTGGGCCACCGGGGCATAGTTGGGCTGCACCTGCGCGGTGCCGGCCAGCTGGTCCACCCGCCGGGCCTCGGCCAGCGTCTCCGCCCCCGCGCACGATCATCTTGCTGGGGGATGGAGCTCCAGTACGGGCACTCGCCACCGACGAGCTCCCGCTCGACGCCCAGCACGGTCAGCCCGGCGTCGGCAAGCCGGGACGCCACTTCCTCACCGCCGGGCCGAGCCCGATCACCACCACGTCCACGGCTTGCTCGATGTCTGTCACGGCTGATTCAGAGCCGCTGAGTAGGGCCGGCGTTACGCATCATCGCGGTTTCGGTGGCTAGCACGACCCGAACTGTGATCTTGCGCGTTCCACCGCGCGCTTCTGGCGTCGTAGCGGACGAAGGCCGGCACGACCAGCGCGAGCAACCCGATACCGGCCAGGCAGGCCAGGCCACCCGAGACGACGGATATCTGGGGGGTGAAGGCACTCGCCACCGCACCCGCTTCCAGATCACCCAGCCGCGGGCCCCCCGTCACCACCACGATGAACACCCCTTGCAGCCGCCCTTGCATCCCAGCCGGCGTGGCGACCTGCAAGATCGTCGAGCGGTAGACCGCGCTGACGGTGTCGGCCGCACCCGCGACCGCCAGCATCAGCAACCCCAACCACAACGTCGAGGCGAGCCCGAACAGGGTGATCGCCACGCCCCACATTGCAATCGAGACCACCACCCCAAGCCCGTGACGGTGCACCCGGGCGATGGCCCCGCCCAGCAACGTGGCGACGACCGCGCCCACCGCGGGCGCGGCGTAGAGCAGCCCGGCGGTGCTGGCACCACCGCCGTACTGGCCGTCAGCCAGCGCCGGGAACAGCGCCGTCGGCGACCCGAAGATCATCGCGATCAGGTCAGCCACGAACGTCATGGACACCACGCGGCGCGCCGCCAGAAAACGCAAACCCTCCACCACCGACCGGAGCCCGGCCCGCTGGGCTCCGGTACCGGGCGGCAATGACGGAAGCCGCACCGCCGCGTAGAAGGCCCCGGCGAACGAGGCGACGTCGATCGCGTACGCCCACCCGAAGCCACCGGCCCCTACTGAAACACCAGCCAGCACCGGCCCGGCGATGACCGTGAGCTGCATGCTGCCGTAGGACAGCGTGTTGGCCGCCGGCAGCTTCTCGACTCGCACCAGCTGCGGGATGATCGCCCGGCGGGCCGGCGAGTCCACCGCCGCGAATGCCGACTGCACCGCAACGCAGCCGAACAACACGCTGACCCGGTTGATCCCTAGCATGGCCTGTTCCAGCAACACGGCGCTGACCAGCATCGTCCCGGTCGAGGTCAGGAGCACCAGCTTGCGGCGATCGACCGCGTCGGCGATTGACCCACCGTAAAGCCCGAAGATCACCAGGGGAACGAAACCGGCCGCCCCGATCAGCCCGACGTCCAGCGATGAGCGCGTGATCGCGTACACCTGCAGCGGTACCGCGACGCGGGTCACCTGCGTGCCGACCTGGGACACCGTCTGGCCGGCGAACAACCGCCGGAAGGCCACCGACTCGCGCAACGGCGTGATATCGGAGGCGGCCGCCCGCAGCGCCCGCCCGACCAGCGCGGTAAATGCCATGTTCATCCAAGCTTGCCAAGCGGTGATCCTGGGCTCTTCCACCGGACAGAGCAATCCGGGACGCTCAGAGGGTGAGCGGGCCGGCAGTGCTAGCTTCGAAGCTCATGCCGCCGTTGGCCGCGGGCTGATGCACCGGCGACGGCTCGTGCAGGCGCTCGACGGCGCGGCCCGCCACCGGTTGACCCTGCTGGTCGCCCCCTGCCGGTTGAGGTCAGACTCGCTGCTGGCCGACTGGCATACCGCCGGCCAGCGGGAACGGGTCGGCTGGCTGGCGTTGGATCCCGAGGACAGCGATCCGGTTCGGTTCTGGACCTACCTGATCGCTGCGGTGCGGATCGGACTGCTCTAACCGTTTGACGTAAACTGTGCCGGCAAATGTAATTATGACGTGCGGGGTGAGTGACTGGGTCGCGCCCGTCTCGTCGATTGCCGGGTCCTGGGGGATACGAGGGAGCGTTTGCACGTTGGGCGTGGACCAACTCGACGATGAGAACTATCCGGCGTTGAGCATGGGGCAGGCAGCCGAGCTGCTAGGGGTACAGCCGGCGTTCCTCCGCAGTTTGGACGCCGCTGAAGTGCTGCGGCCGGGCCGTTCAAGCGGCGGCCACCGCCGCTACTCTCGCCGCCAACTGGTGCTGGCTGCCCGCTTCCGGGCACTGTTCGACGAGGGTCTGAGCCTGGACGCCGCGCAGCGAATCATCATGTTGGAAGACCAACTCCAGGACGCCCGCCACCGGATAACGGAGCTTGAGGGGCGCCTGGGTGAGCGGGGGTGGGGCCGGCGCCGCGAACACTCCGCGCCACACCAACCAGACGATGACGGCGTGAGCTGCTAGCTCACTGCGGGCCCAGATGGTGGCGCACCGGACCGACCCGAACCCACGCCGGTGAACTGGTCAGGCCGCCGCGCCGATGCACGGGAATGCGGACCGCGGTAGGTGACGGGGACCACGGGTGCGGCGGATCGTCCGTGATGCGGCGCTGCTGTTGCCGGGCGGCCCGGGCGCGATCGTAGCCGGCCCGACGCGCTGGGTCGCGGAGCACGGCATACGCGTGTAGCACCTGCGCCAAGCTGGCCTCAGGCTGGCCAGCGCGTTCCTCGCAACCGCGATGCTGCCCTTGAGTGTCGGGATGAAGCTGACGCAGCCGCCGCCGGTAGGCACTGGCCAGCTCGCCGATCTCAGCGTCGGGGGACACGCCCAAGATGGCATACAAGTCGTCGCCGAGCCCGTCCGTGCCGCGAGCGTCCGGGCCGCGGGTGCCTGTCATCGGCGACCTCCGTCGTGCTCTGCGATCGAGGTAGGGCTCTGCAGTGTCATGGTCTCACCGGTCCCGGCACCGTACTAGAGAAGCCAGCAGTATCATCTCTTGACTGCATAAAATCTGTGGTTAACATTCTAGATATCGGCTAGTCCAGCCACTCGTCGTTTGATACCTCATGCCAAGGCTCACTCCGCGGGAGGAGCGGATGAGTGACGTTGTGCAAATTTCCGGAAACGGGCAATCCGCGCCGTTCGACATGGTGATCTCTCAGGAGGCCGGGCGCACGACTGTGTACCTGCGGGGTGAGCTCGACACCAGCACGGCACCCCGGCTACAGCACGTGCTGGACGAGTTGCAGCGCGACGGCCAACACCGGATCATCCTGGACCTGTCCCAGGTCGCCTTCCTCGACGCTGCCGGGATGCGTGTGTTCGTCAACACCGATCAAGCCCTGCGCACCGTAGGCGGCGCGCTCCTGCTGAGCAGGCCGACCCGGATGGTCCAGCGCATTCTCGCGATCACGGAACTCGATGCGGCTCTGGTCATCCAGTGACAGCGCTGGGGATCACCCTCTCACCCGGCTCATCTCACCCGGGTGAAAGCGCGCCCAACTACTGACCTGCCCGGGTACCGCGACCAGCGTAGGTTGCATGCCCGTCACGGAGGACCAACCCGCCACCACCGCGCCGTCGACGACTACTCACCCCACGGCTACCCGCGAGCCGGCAACACTCGCAGCGGAGCAGGAGCTCATCGACGCACTCCGCAGCCAGGACGACACCGCCTACCGGATGCTGGTGCGCCGCTACACCCGCTGATGTTGCGGGTGGCCCGCCAGTATGTGCCCAACCAGGCCATCGCCGAAGAGGTCGTGCAGGACAGCTGGGTGGCCGTGCTGCGGGGCATCGACGCCTTCAGGGATGTTGCCAGTTTGGCAGTGGCTGATGCGGATTCTGCTCAACACGGCCCGCAAGTGGGGCTTGCGGGAACACACCGGTGCGCTGGGAAGCGCTGAGCGTGCACAGCACCCCTGCCGAACCCGCGCCCGCAACGCAGCTGAACCCGGAGGCTGCCGTGCTGGCCGGCGAGACGCGCGCCACGTCGATGGCTGGCCGGCTGATGAGGTCTGCACCGCGCTGGAGGTATCTACCGGCAACCAGCGCGTGCTGCTGCACCGGGCTCGGGCGGCAGTGTGGTCAACGTTGCACTCGCGCCGCCACGATCTCGTACCAACCTGAGGACCCGCGCCTATTGCTCGGAGGCCGGATGCACCACGCAGTCGGGACCCGGGAACACCAAGCGCTCCTGGCCATCGTCGAAGCGAACGAGGAAGGGCGGCTCACCGTCGGGTCCACGCACTTCCACCACGTCACCCATGCGGTCGGGCCGGCTCACTATGCGGCTGTGCACGCACAGCCGGTCACCGATGCGCGCTCGCATGATGGATCACCTCGCTGGCTATCAATCAATTCGGTTGTCGACACCTGACCCGACGCTAGGCCCGTCGATGGGTGAGCTCAACCACCCCACAGGGTCAAGCTTAGGCGCGCGACACACCTGGCACGAACGCACGACACACCGGGCACGAGGGCGCGACACGCGCGGGGTGGGGCGGCGGGGATGATGTGGGGGTGGCGGGTGTGCGAGCAGGGTTGCGGATCGGGAATTACCGGGTCGATCCGCCGGTCGTGCTTGCACCGATGGCCGGGATCACCAACGTGGCGTTTCGCCAGCTCTGCCGCCAATTCCTGGAGTCACGATACGGCGCCGGGTTGTTCGTCTGCGAAATGATCACCAGCCGGGCGCTGATCGAACGCCATCCCGGCACCCTCAAGATGATCAGTTTCGACGCCGCCGAGCGGCCGCGGTCGATGCAGCTCTACGGGGTCGACCCGGCGACCATCCGCAAGGCCGTGGAGATGGTCCGCGACGAGGATCTCGCTGATCACATCGACCTCAACTTCGGCTGCCCGGTCCCGAAGGTCACCCGCCGCGGCGGCGGAGCCGCACTGCCGTACAAGCGGGCACTGTTCGGCCAGATCGTCCGCGGTGCCGTCGAGGCAGCCGGGCCGCTGCCCGTCACGGTCAAATTTCGCATCGGCATCGACGACCGGCACCACACCTACCTGGACGCTGGGCGAATCGCGGAAGACGCCGGGGTGGCCGCGGTGGCGCTGCACGCGCGCACCGCCGCGCAGCGTTATGCACCCATCGCCGACTGGGACGCCATCGCTGCGCTCAAGCAGGAGGTCACGTCGATCCCGGTGCTGGGCAACGGCGACATCTTCGCCGCCACCGACGCGATCCGGATGATGGCGCACACCGGCTGTGACGGGGTCGTAGTGGGTCGGGGCTGCCTGGGACGGCCGTGGCTGTTCGCCGAGCTCCAAGCCGCCTTCGCCGGCACCCCGCCCCCGATGCCCCCGAACCTCGGCCAGGTGGCGGCCATCGTGCGCCGCCACGCCGAGCTGCTCGCCGCGCATCTCGGAGCTGAGAAGGGCCTACGTGATTTGCGTAAACACATCGCCTGGTACCTGCATGGCTTCCCGGCCGGCGGGGAAGTGCGGCGCGCGCTGAGCATGGTATCCAGCTTCGCCGAGCTTGATTCCCAGCTAGCCCGGCTGGACGCCGATGCGCCGTTCCCGCCCGGTGCTGATGGTCCACGGGGCCGCCAGGGATCTCCCAGCCGGGTAGCGCTTCCGCACGGCTGGCTGGACGATCCGCTGGATCTCGCGGTCCCAGCGGAGGCCGAACTGCCCGATTCCGGCGGGTAAGCCCGGCGTTCATATCCGATTCACGTTCTAGCCGAGACCAGGCGGGATTTCCCCCGTACCCTCTGGCAATGCGCGAGAGCTTCCGTGCCGAGTTGGACAGCCTGATCCGCGACCTCGCCAGGGCCGCTCGGTTGGCTGCCCAGATGATGGCCAATGCGTCATCCTCGCTGAACCAGGCTGATCTGGCACTCGCCGAGCTGGTCCTGTCCAGTGAGGGCGAGGTGAAGGTGCTGTGCGACGACATGGACCAGCGCTGCGTCAAGCTGCTCGTCCTGCAAGCTCCGGTGGCCACCGATCTGCGGGTGGTCGTCGCCGCCATGCACGCGGTGGGCGATGTGGAACGGATGTGCAACCTGGCCCAGCACATCGCCAAGATCGCCCGAATGAAGCATCCGAGCGTGCCGATCCCGGACGACGTTCGCCCGGTGTTCGCCCGGATGGGCATGCTTGCCACCAGCCTGGCGCAGGACGCCGCGACCGCGATCGAGGGCCAGGATCCGTTGTCTGCACAGCGCCTGGCGCAAGCCGACGACGAGGTGGATGCGCTGCGCCGGCGCATCTTCCAGATCCTGTTCGCAGAGAACTGGACACACGGGGTCGAACCAGCCGTGGACGCCGCGCTGATCGGTCGCTACTACGAACGCTTTGCCGATCACGCGGTCGCGATTGCCCGCCAGGTCAGCTTCCTCGTCACCGGCTTACCGCCAGAGCGCTGACCTCGCAATAAACGCCTCAACCCCGATATGTCTCCATGTCGGGGGGCCTAACCGGGGTCGAGCAGGAATTCGACGTCGGTGTGGTGGTGGGTGAAACCCAGCTTGCGGTACGTAGCCAGCGCGGCGGCGTTGTCGGCATCGACATACAGCATTGCTTCCGGCGCTCCCCGCTCGCGCAGGGACGCCAACCCCGCCACGGTCAGCGCGCCACCGAGACCGCTGCCCTGGGCGTCGGGGTCGACCGCGAGCACATAGACCTCGCCAAGGCCATCGGGGTGCATCTTCGTCCAGTGAAAGCCGAGCAGCCGATCGCCCGGATCGACGGCCAGCAAAAAGCCCTTGGGATCAAACCAGGGCTGCGTTTCGAGCAACGCGAGTTCCCTGGTATCCAACCGGCTCTGCTCGGGATGCCAGGCGAACGCGCGCTTGTTCACCCGCACCACCGCGGCCTCGTCCGCACCGGGAACGAAGGTGCGCAAAGTAACACCCTCGGGCACCGGGCGAGCCGGGAGCGGGTCGGCCAAACTGCGCCGCAACTGGTACAGGGCCCGCCGGCTGACCAGCCCGGCCCGCTGCGCCAGCCGCAAGGCCGCGGGGTGCTCGCCATGCGCCCATAACCACAACGGCCCGCCGGCCCGCTCAAGCAGCGCGGCCAGCATGGCGCCACCGACCCCGCGGCGCCGATGCTCCGGGTGCGCCGCGAACTCGGCGGTGCGCCGCTCGGCACGCTCATCCAGCGCCGCGTAGCCGACCAGCGTCCCGTCGGCATTGTGCGCGAGCAGGTGCACCCAGGTACCGGAGCTCGCATCCGGGCGCAGCCGCAACATCGCCGCTTCGGAGATGGCGTGAAAGCCGTCGGCAGCGTCGACCGCCACCAGCAGAGCGCGCGCATCGGCGACCTGGCCGTCCGTCAGACGGGTCATCCAGGCCAGCGTCAGGGTCATGCCCAGGTCAACTGCGCTGCGCGGGCAAAGACCGGGAGCCGGCCCGGCGAGG
>DASQVU010000527.1:0-2116 GCA_035640615.1 Pseudonocardiaceae bacterium | reverse complement strand
TATGGCAACCGGGCCCGGCGGTTGTTACCGGCAGCAATGGTGGTGCTAGTGGTGGTGGCGGTGGTGTCGGCGTGGGTGTTGCCCCCGCTGCGGGTGCCCACCGTGCTGGGGGACGCGCTGGCCAGTGCGGCCTATGTGGGCAACTACCGGTTCGCCGTCCGGGGGACCGACTACCTGGCGGCCAACACCCCGCCATCCCCGGTGCTGCACTACTGGTCACTCGGTGTGGAGGAACAGTTCTACCTGCTGTGGCCGGCGCTGCTGGTGGCCACCGCGGCGGCCGGCCGCTATGTGAGTGCACGCCAGCCCGATCGGCCGCGACCCCAGCGCCCAGTGGCCCCGGTGCTGGGGAGTCTTGCCGCGGTCGCGGTGGCGTCGTTTGCGCTGGCGCTGGTGTGGACGCACACCCAGCCGCCCTGGGCGTTTTTCTCGCTGCCCTCGCGGGCCTGGGAGGTGGCGTTGGGGGGACTAACCACGCTGGCGGTGCCGGGGTGGCATCGGCTGCCGCCGCTGGTGTCCGGGCTGGCCGGGTGGGGCGGGCTGGCCCTGATCGTGATCGCCTGCCTGCGCCTGAACGCCGCCACCTCCTACCCCGGCACCGCGGCGCTCCTTCCGGTGCTCGGCACGGTACTGATCATCGCCGCCGGGTGTGCCGGGCGGCGCGCGAGTCCTGCCACCGTGCTGAGCTTGCCGGCGGTGCGGCTGGCCGGGCGTTACTCCTATGCCTGGTATCTGTGGCACTGGCCGGTCCTGGTGCTGGTCCCGGTCGTGCTCGGGCAAGCCCTAGGGCTGGGCGGGCGGCTGGCCGCGGTGGCCGCCAGCGCGGTGCTCGCCGTGGTCACCACCCATGCCGTTGAGGACCCGATCCGCTTCGCTGCCGTGCTGCGACGTTCGCCAGCGCGCAGCCTGAGCCTCGGAGCCGGGGCCACCACGGTGGCGGTAGTCACGTCGGGGGTGCTACTAATGATCGTGCCCGCGCCGGTCGGGCACGGGATTGCGCCCGCGCCGCCACGCATCGGGCTCCTGTCAGCAACCGGCCCCGCCGGCGCGGTCCGGGGCTCGCCGGCCCCCACCCCCGGACCCAACCCGCCCAGCCCCGCTCAGGCCGCCGAGCGGGCCGAACAGGCAATCCAGGCGCTCTCCGCCCAGGTGCAGCAGGTTGTCGCAGCGTCTGCCGGTACGCAGACCGTGCCGGCCAACCTCAGCCCACCGCTACGGGACGCCGGGACCGAGACCCCGCAACCGTGGACCGACGGCTGCCTGCTGCACTGGACCGCCATAACCCAGCCGCTCTGCGTCTCCGGCGACCCTGCCTCCCAGACCACCATCGCGCTGGTGGGTGACTCGCACGCCGCCCAGTGGTTTGCCGCGTTCCAGACGATCGCCCAGCAGCGTCACTGGCGGTTGGACACGCTGACCAAAGTGACCTGCCCCCTGCTCGACGTGCCCATCCGCAGCCCCTACTTCGGCGGCCGCGAATACACCGAGTGCGAGCAGTGGCGTTCCGACGTTCTCGACCGGCTACGCGCCGAGCGCCCCGCCCTCGTGGCGGTCGACATGCGCCGCTTCTATGACGAGCGAAACTACGGCTTGACCGCCTACAGCCAGCCGTGGTTGGACAGCCTGACCCGCACCGTGACAACCTTGCGCGCCATCGGCTCGGCCGTGCTGGTGCTCGGGCCAACTCCCGAGCCCGGGCGCAACGTGCCGGCCTGCCTATCCGAGCACCTCAACTCGGCAACGGTATGCAATCCCGACCGCGCTCACGCCATCAACGACGCCGGCATCATCGCAGAGCGGCAGGCCACCACCGCCGGCGGCGGCCACTACGCCGACCTCACACCCCTGTTCTGCACCGCCGAGGACTGCCCCGTCCTCGTCGCCACCCACCTGGTGTTCTTCGACGACGACCACCTGAGCACCACCCACGCCCGATGGCTCGCCCCAGTGATCTCCGCCTGGATCACCCAAGCACTGACCGCACGCAGCTAACCGAACCAACAAGCCGGCACCCGCTGCCTGCGGCGGCCCGTTCAGCCGGTGAGCAGGGCTGTGGAGCTGCTCGAACAGCTTGCCGACCTTGTTCATGCCGGTCCATCCGCGCTCGTCGAGCGGA
>DASQVU010000526.1:0-9820 GCA_035640615.1 Pseudonocardiaceae bacterium | reverse complement strand
TTCACCGTGGCGCAGGCAGTCGCGGACCGGCTGGGGACCGTCGATTCGGTGGGTGAGATCAGCGGTGGCGCGCATCCGTACGCCTGGCTGATGCGTGGCTCCGCCGGTCCGGCTCTGCTGTTCATCCGCCTCTACGAGCAGATCGGCCAGCCGGCCAAGCTCGACCTGGCGCGCACCGCGCTGCGGCAGGACCTTCGACGCTGCGTGGTCCGCGATGACGGCAGCATGGAGGTCAACGAGGGCTGGCGGACCATGCCGTATCTGGCTGACGGCAGCGCTGGCATCGGGCTTGTTCTCAACCAGTACCTCGCGCACCGGGACGACGACGAGTTCGTCGAAGCTATCGGCCGGATCAGCCGCGTGGCGCGGTCTGCGTTCTATATCGCGCCCGGTCTCTTCGCCGGACGGGCAGGAATGATCTTGTATCTGCGCCACGGTGGTGGCGCGCGGGATCGTACCGTCAGTGATCACATCCGCCGGTTGGCCTGGCATGCGGTCGACTACCAAGGCTGCCCGGCGTTCCCCGGTCAGGAGATGCTCCGGCTGTCCATGGACCTGGCCACGGGCACCGCTGGGGTGCTGCTCGCTGTCGGCGCCGCCCTGCACTCAGCGCCGGTGCACCTACCGTTTCTTGCTCCCGCGCCGTGCGCCCAGGCGCACACCGAGCCCGCGTCGTCACCAATCCCATGAAGGAGGTGAATTCATATGGCACTGCTCGACCTGCAGGAGATGGAACTCCCCGAAGTCTCGGGAGACCCGCTGATGGCCAGCTTCGGCGACAGCAACAGCCACGGCAGCGGGGGAGCATCTTGAGCCTGCTGTTGTGCTGAACAACGCTCGTGAGGATCGCAGCCCGGCGCATCCCCATCAGCGGCGTGACACCCCGTCCCGGCCGCCAGCCGGGGCGGGGTCTGGGCTACCGCCTCAGCGGTTGATCCTGCGAACTATCCGACGTGGGGGAACCTGGACCTACCTACTGGTGATCGCGTCGCTCACGCTCGCCGGTGCCGAGACAGTGTTCCCGGCGGTGCTTGGTGCCGTACTCGGTGGCCACGATCCCAAGCCGTGGCTGCTGGGCTGCGGGCTGCTGGTCGGGATACTCTTCGGCAGCGGCGGTCTCGGTGATCTCGCCAGTGGCGTGGGTACCGCACGGGCGACAGCGTGGTTACGTAGGTCTGTCCTCGACCACCTCCTCGCGTTGGGTATGCACTCAGCCCGCCAGTTCCAGGTGGGTGACATCTCTACCCGCATGGTCGGCAATGCCGCGGACGCTGGGCGAGCCAGCACCGTGCTGATTCGGGCGGTCGCGGCGTTAGTGCCTTCGCTCGGTGGCATCGTCGCGCTTGCCGTCATTGACTCCTTGCTGTGCCTGACGTTTCTCGTCGGGGCCCCGGTGCTACTGGTCATGGTGCGTAGCAACGTCCGGGATGCCTCCGAGCTGGCCGAGCGTTACCTGCATGCGCAGGGTCGTATCGCCGCCCGACTGGTCGACGCGCTGGCCGGCGCACGCTCCATTGCCGCCGCACGGACCACGGCCCGGGAACTCCGGCGCGTGCTCGCACCGTTGCCCGAGCTGCACGGCGCGGGAATGGGTACGTGGCGGGTGCAGACCCGCCTCGCCGCCCAGCAGGCGCTGCTGGTTCCCTTGCTACAGGTCGCGGTGCTCGCGGTCGCTGGTATCGAGCTCGGGCAGGGACGGATCAGTCCGGGCGCGGTGCTGGCAGCCACCCAGCACGTCGGGTTGGCAGCGGGGATCAGCTCGGCGGTGACCTCGGTGGCGCGGTTCGCCCGGGTGCGCGCCGCTGCAGGACGGACCGCGGAAATCCTCACCGAACCCTCGCAGCGATACGGCGCCGCAGCCCTACCCGAGGGCCGCGGGCGGGTCGAGTTCCGCGCTGTCACGGTCCGGGAGCGCGGAATCCCGGTGCTGCGGGACCTGGACCTCGTGGTCCCCGGCGGTGCTCTCGTCGCTGTGGTGGGGCGCAGCGGAAGCGGCAAGTCTCTGCTGGCTGCGCTCGTCGGTCGGCTGGTGGATCGGGACGAGGGGCAGGTGCTGCTTGACGGGGTGCCATTGCCTGAGCTGGATCGGCGCGAATTGCGCAGTGCTGTCGGCTACGGCTTCGAACGTCCGGCCCTCTTCGGCGGCACTTTGGCCGACGCGATCGCATTCGGCGAGCACACTCCAAACCAGCAGGAACTGGCTACCGCAGCTCGGGCGGCACGTGCCGATGACTTTATCCGGCGGATGCGCGAGGGGTATCGGACGAAGCTAGCCGACGCACCGATGTCCGGCGGCGAGATGCAGCGGATCGGACTGGCGCGGGCGTTCGCCCACCCTGGACGCGTGCTCGTGCTTGACGACGTCGCCGCAAGCTTGGATACCGTCACCGAGCATCACATCAGGCAGGTACTGACCGGCGCGCTAGCCGACCGTACCCGCCTCATCGTCGCCCACCGGGCGTCCACCGCCGCCCATGCTGAGCTCGTCGTATGGCTAGTCGACGGCAGGGTCCGCCGCCTCGCGCCGCACCATGAGCTGTGGAGTGAGCGGGCCTACCGGGAGGTGTTCGACGAGGGGTTTGCCTCCGGCGGCCCGAATGCCAGGAAGTCTGCATGACGGCCGCGGAGTCCCACTCGCCGCAGGCAGCCCACTGGCGCTTGCTGTTTGGTGTGCTCCGGGCTCGGCGCGGGCTACTGGGGCGCGTGTTCCTCTGGTCGGCCGTCGCGGCGGTGCCGGCTTTCCTGTCGGGCCGCCTGGTCGCTGCTGCGGTCGACCGCGGTTTCCTGGCCAACCGACCCGCGTTGGGCTTCGGCTGGTTGGGCGTCCGGGAACTGGTCGAACGCCTGGGTGGGTATGCCGCCCAAGTGGACCCCGCTGCGCTGTCGGCAGGCGAGCGCCAGCTGCTCACGCTGGCTCGCGCCTACCTCTCACCAGCCCGGTTGGTGATTCTGGATGAGGCCACTTGCCATCTGGATCCGGCGGCGGATGCACGGGTGGAGCGTGCCTTCGCCCAGCGCCCGGGCACGCTGGTGGTGATGGCTCACCGGATCAGTTCCGCGATGCGCGCCAGGAGAGTTCTCGTGCTGGACGGTAGCCGCGCGCTGCTGGGCACTCATGAGGAGCTGCTGACCTGCTCACTCCTCTATCGCGACCTGGTAGGCCACTGGCACCCGGTCGAGTACGCGCTGCCTCGGCTGCTTCCCCCCGACATGGAGACATGTCGGGCTGGGGCTCGGCCGGGAATGGGGCGGGAGGGGATGTGGTTGGAGGGGACAGGGGGCGGTGGCCTACACTCTGTGCGGCTGGCTTACCAGCGGATCTCTCGTGCCCGTAGTGCGGCGTCTCGAGGAGACGCTGGGTAAAGGGGTGTAGCTCAACTGGCAGAGCAGCGGTCTCCAAAACCGCAGGTTGCAGGTTCAAGTCCTGTCGCCCCTGCGCTTGATATGAGTCGGTGTTGACCGAATCGACGACGAACCGCCGGCTAGGCTGGCGAAGCGGAGGATCAGCAGCGTGAGCGAGGATCGCGCCCACGAGATGGAGGACCGGCTGGGTGAAGCCGACGCTCCGCACGCCGCTGCCGCTGTGCGCCGTAACCGATTGACCCAGGTCCAGCCGACCGCGGGCAAGGGCCATCCCACCAAGGCCCGGAACGCCACCGGCGCCAAGGCCGCGGCGCCGGCTCAGCTCATGCGGTTTCTCCGCGAGGTCGTCGCTGAGCTCACCAAGGTCATCTGGCCCAGCCGTCGGGAACTGGTGGTCTACACCTCGGTAGTGCTGGTCTTCGTCAGCTTCATGGTGGCCTTCGTGGCGTTGCTCGATATGGGGCTGGGCAGGCTAGTGCTGAGTGTGTTCGGCTGAGGCCGGACAGCCGGGTGCCGGCGCCGGTGAGCACGGCAAGACGCAAGGACAGAAAGCGAGATAAACAGTGACTTTCCCCGGAGGAACTTCCGCCGACGACGGGCAGGAGCTGACGGGGCTGTTCGACGACATCCCACCCCAGGCAGCACAGGACGCCGAGCAAGATGCCGCAGTGACCGAGGTCAACGCCACCAAGTCGGCTGACCCGGTCGAAGAGCTCCGCTCGGAGTTGGCCGCCGCTCCCGGTGAGTGGTACGTCGTGCACTCCTACGCTGGCTACGAGAACAAGGTGAAGGCCAACCTGGAGACCCGGATCCAGACGCTGGATGTCGAGGACTACATCTTCCAGGTCGAAGTGCCGACCGAAGAAGTCACCGAGATCAAGAACGGCCAGCGCAAGCAGGTACAGCGCAAGGTGCTGCCCGGCTACATCCTGGTCCGGATGGACCTCAACGACGCTTCCTGGAGCGCCGTACGCAATACCCCCGGGGTGACCGGGTTCGTCGGGGCTACCTCGCGGCCATCGCCCCTTACCCTGGACGAGGTGCTGAAGTTCCTCGCGCCACGGGTGGCGCAGCCGAAAGTGCCGGTGGGCGCGGGTAAGCATGCCGGTGCTGTTGGGGGCGTCAAGCCGCACGTTGAAGTCGACTACGAGGTGGGGGAGTCCGTCACCGTTATGGATGGGCCGTTCGCCACGTTGCCGGCGACGATCAGCGAGGTCAACGTCGACGCGCAGAAACTCAAAGTGCTGGTGTCGATCTTCGGCCGGGAGACACCGGTCGAGCTGTCCTTCAGCCAGGTCGCCAAGATCTGACCGATCCGAATCGGACCGGCACAGTGCCGGTGCTAAGCACAGGAAGGGATCATGCCTCCCAAGAGACGAAAGAGGCTCGCGGCCACCGTGAAGCTCGCCCTGGAGGCCGGGACCGCAAACCCGGCTTCGGTCGGGCAGGCGCTCGGTCCGCACGGCCTGAACATCATGGAGTTCTGCAGGGCCTACAACGCTGCGACGCAGAACAATCGTGGCGAGGTGGTGCCAGCGGTGATCTCGGTCTACGAGGACCGCTCGTTCGATTTCGTGCTCAAGACCCCGCCGGCCTCGGTGCTGCTGCTGAAAGCAGCCGGGATCGCCAAGGGTTCAGCTGAGCCGCATAAAACCAAGGTCGCCAAGATCGGGCGCGATCAGCTTCGCGCGATCGCCGAGCGCAAGCGCGAAGACCTCAACGCCAACGACATCGACGCCGCCATCAAGATCATCGCGGGTACCGCCCGATCCATGGGCATCACCGTGGTCGACTAGACCGCACCCGCACGAATACAAGAGTGCATGTGGGAGGGCCAGGCGCTGGCCCGCACCACGACTGATCCGGGAAGGACAGTGAGATGAAGCGCAGTAAGGCATACCGCCAGGCCATCGAGAAGGTCGACCGCAGCCGGCTGTACAGCCCGCTGGAGGCTGCGGCGCTGGCCAAGGAGACCTCTCCCACAACGATGGACGCCACCGTCGAGGTGGCCATGCGGCTCGGGGTTGACCCCCGCAAGGCCGATCAGATGGTTCGCGGCACGGTGAACCTGCCGCACGGCACCGGCAAGACCGTCCGCGTCATCGTCTTCGCCAGCGGCGACAAGGCTGCCGAGGCCGAAGCTGCCGGCGCTGACGCCGTCGGCTCTGATGACCTCATCCAGCGAATCCAGGGTGGCTGGCTGGATTTCGACGCCGCCATCGCGGCGCCGGACCAGATGGCCAAGGTCGGTCGGATCGCCAGGATCCTCGGACCCCGTGGCCTGATGCCCAACCCGAAGACCGGCACCGTCACTCCCGACGTCGCCAAAGCCGTCACCGACATCAAGGGCGGGAAGATCAACTTCCGGGTAGACAAGCAGGCCAACCTGCACCTGGTCATCGGCAAGGTGTCGTTCGACACCGAGAAGCTGGTGGAGAACTACGCCGCTGCGCTCGACGAGGTGCTGCGCAGCAAGCCGTCGGCGGCGAAGGGCCGTTATCTGAAGAAGGTCCACTTCTCCACCACCATGGGCCCTGGCATCCCGGTGGATCCCAACCGCACCCGCAATCTCCTGGTGGACGAACCAGCGACCGTCTGAGCACCCGCTCCCCGTGCCGGGCGGCCCCCGGCACGGGAATCCGGGTGCTTGGATGCTTGTGCACCTTCAGCCCGCGGTGGCGGCGGTCTCATAGAGGCTTGTGCACCTTGGCCAGGCGGCCTTACCGGGCAACCGGGCCCCTCGTGATCTCGCGAATTGGCGTCAACGCCCTGCATGCCCTCAGGCGGACTTCGCCAGGTGCGCTTGACGTTGGATTTCGACGCGTTCACCACGGCACCGTGACCATTTCGGCCCGCGGCGGCGAGCATGCCACCGGTGATGGCCCTATTCGCCCAGCAGGCGCGCACGTGCATCGGGCCGGTTTGGCCGCCGCGGTGCCGGTGATTTAGGCTGGCGGACGGTTCCACCGAAGACCGCTGGTCTGGTGCGCCATCGGCGCTCACGAAGGTCCCGCGAGCAGCGGGCGGCCCGCGCAGGAGGACGTGGTTGTGCTGACCTGTCGCGCTGTGTCGCGCCGGTTGGTCTCGCCCCGCGCGCCTGCTGCGCCGGGGCGTTCGTTGTTTCGGGGTCCGGGCGCAGGCACGCTGACCGACCTCATCAATCCGAGCAGGAGGCAAGCCATGGCTAGACCGGACAAGGTCGAAGCCGTTGCCGATATCGCAGAGGAATTCCGCCGCGCCACGGCCACGCTCGTGACCGAGTACCGCGGCCTGTCCATGACCCAACTGACCAACCTGCGCCGCAGTCTCGGGTCCGACACCACCTACCGGGTCGCTAAGAACACCTTGGTGTCGCGGGCCGCGCGAGACGCCGGGGTGGAGGGCCTCGACGAGCTCTTCATCGGCCCGACCGCGATCGCGTTCGTGCACGGTGAGCCGGTGCTTGCGGCGAAAGCGCTGCGTGATTTCGCCCGGGAGAACAACGCGCTCGTCATCAAGGGCGGGTACCTGGACGGTCGGCCACTGACCGTCGCCGAGGTCACCCAGATCGCTGACCTGGAGTCTCGCGAGGTATTGCTGGCCAAGCTGGCCGGGGCCATGAAGGCGAACCTGTCCAAGGCCGCCAGGCTGTTCGCCGAGCCGGCTTCTCAGGTAGCGCGATTGGCCGCGGCGCTGCGAGACAAGCGGCAACCAGCCGGCGAGCAGACCGAAGACTGACCCGGTATCCCGACACCGCGAAGACACGACCACACAGAAGGAGAACCGCCACCATGGCGAGGATGAGCACCGACGAGCTGCTAGATGTGTTCAAGGACATGACCTTGCTCGAGCTGAGCGAGTTCGTGAAGAAGTTCGAGGAAACCTTCGACGTCACCGCTGCGGCGCCGATCGCGGTAGCTGCGGGTCCTGCCGCGGGCGCAGCGGAAGCCCCGGCGGCTGAGGAGAAGGACGAGTTCAACGTCATTCTCGAGGCCATCGGCGAGAAGAAGATCCAAGTCATCAAGGTGGTCCGGGAGATCGTCTCCGGTCTCGGCCTCAAGGAAGCCAAGGACCTGGTGGAAAGCGCTCCCAAGCCGATCCTCGAGGCCGTCCCCAAGGACCAGGCCGACGCCGCCAAGGCCAAGCTCGAGGAAGCCGGCGCGAAGGTCTCCCTGACCTGAACCTAAGCCTGGCCACCGCATTCAGCGGGCTCAGCGGGACCCACTGAGCCCGCTGACTGCAAACTGGGCCGGATCTGGTTGCGCGCTTGCTCGTTAGGCACTTTGTGGTAGGGGCCTGGGTACCGCGGCGAGGGCGCTGCCTCGGACCTGGAGCTGGCCAGCGGGTTCGGGAGCTACCTCTTCGCCGCGCGCGACCGCCGTGCGATGGGCCCGATGCCTCACTGCCCTCCGTGCCCGGACATCTCTCTGGCCCTTAATACTTTTGGACGACAATGACCAGCATTGCCACCAAACCCACTGTCCAGCCGCAAACTGCCCAGGGCGGTCCGTTGCGGGTGGCCATCCTCGCGGTCGCGGCGCTGGCCGTGGTCGCCTCCCTGGCTGCGGGCTGGTTCGGCCTGTCCTGGTACACCGCCGCGCACGACAACTCCTTCGCCGTGGGTCTGGAGCGCGATGCCGTGCTGCGGGATGCCCAGCAGGCCTCGCTGACCCTCAACACCCTCGACTACCGGCATGTGCAGGACGGGCTGAGCTTGTGGGAACAGTCCGCGACGGGGCCGTTGCTGGCGCAGCTACGGGCTAACCGGGACTCCTACGCCCACGCCATCACCGACTCGGCCACCGTCAGCAACGGCAACGTGATCGACGCTGCGGTCGCCTCACTCGATGAGCACGCCGGCACCGCCCAGGTGCTCGTCGGGCTAGACGTCACCTCTCAGGTCGACAGGGGTGATCCGGGTTGCGTGCACCGGCGCGTCCACCTCGACATGGCTCGCACCGGCCACGGCTGGAAGGTCAGCAATTTGACGCCGGTAGGCGAAACCTATTCCGAGCCTGGGCCTTGTCCGCCACCCGCATCGCCCAAGTAAATCGCTACCAAGTAAATCGCCACCGTAGATTCCCGGATAGACAGCACCCCGAATCGAGAGAACGCTGACGATGACTATCCCGGCACCGCCGCAAATTGCCGACACCGAGGAGGGAGTGGCCACGCCACCGCGACGTCTGACTGGCGTGGCGACCCTGGTGGCCTTGATCGCCGTACTGGTGATGGCCGTGGGGGTGGCGGCCTGGTTCCGGGGCGAGGCCAACCAGCTGACCAGTTCCCCGGCGGCGACCAACGATGCGTTGGTCGACAAGGACACCACCGCGCAAGTTTCTGCGCAGATCAGCGAGGCCGTGAAACGCGTCTACTCCTACGACTTCGCCCGGCTCGCCGACAATGAACGAGCTGCTAAGGCGGTTGTCACGGGGCCTTTCGTCGATACGTTCCAGCAACAGTTCGCCAAGATACGGCAGTTGGCGCCGCCACAGCAGGCCGCGGTCGTGGCGTCGGTGCCTGCCATCGCCGTCAAGGATCTCGAGGGCGACCGCGCGATCGTGCTCGTATTCATCGACCAGGAGGCCCACCAGGCCGGCAAGGATAAGCCCTTACTGGCCACCGGCAGGCTATCCATCACGGCGCAGCGCGTTGATGGTCGCTGGAAGATTGCCGATGCCGAGTCGTTCTAACCGGCAGGCGTTGTAGATCAGTACCCGGGAGGGCCCATGAGCGCGGGCAGTGCCGGTGTTGAGATGGTGGTAGAGGGGCTGACGAAGTCCTTCGATCGGTCCCTCGTCTGATCTGACGTGACGTGCTCCGGGCCGGTGAGATCACCGTGCTGCTAGGGCCGTCCAGCACTCATCGCCACCTACCCGTTCACCGACGGTGCCGCCCACAAGGCCTTCCTCGGTGACTACGCCAACCTCTACGTCCGGGCTTACCTGAACCTTGGCACGGTACTGGACAACCTGTCGTCGTCCGGGCAACCGCTGATGGGAGTGCCCCCGCCGCTCGGCGGCTGCTCGCGCCCGGCCGGCCACCGGTGGAGCCGCTGCTCCGGGGCCTGTCCGACCTGGTGCCACCACCCCCGTCTGCTTCCGGGGCCGGTCCGCAGGCGGCTGGCATGAATGAGGTACTCATCCCGCTGCTGCGGCCGGCGCTGCCCGGAGCACCGGCGTAATTAGCACAAGGAGCCGGCTCCAGCTGCTGGCATTCATGATCGTCACGGTGCTCGGGGTGGGTTATGTCAGCGCCCGCTACCTCGGCGCGGGCGAGCTGGCCGGGGCCGGCCCCTACCCGGTGACCCTGCAGCTGGCCGATTCCGGCGGGATCTTCACCGGCGCGGAGGTCACCTACCGCGGCGTCGGCGTCGGGCGGGTGGGACCGCTGCGGTTGACCAGCCAAGGCGTCGATACCCAACTGGAGATCCGGCCAGACGCTCACCCATCCCGGCCGATTTGGACGCCGTGGTGAG
>DASQVU010000525.1:0-4044 GCA_035640615.1 Pseudonocardiaceae bacterium | reverse complement strand
GCACCGGAGGTCTCTTCCACCGGCAAGCCGGCCGACGGCACCGGGCGCCCATAGTCCTGCGGGCAAGCCGTGTTGACGACGCCGCCGCGAAGGAATACTCCCCTCCACGTATGGGCTAGTGTCGCGCATCGCTCTCGCGAGCACCACCCCGGGGTCTGGTCCCGGCTGGAGCGCAGAATCCCCTTCAGAACGCTGCAGCACCGGCGCACCGTGACCTACCGTCGGTGGTGTGCCCCGGATGGCCGCAATGCGCCAGCTGCCCAGAACACCCTGGCGCCTTGCGGCCATGCTGATCATCGCAGCGGTGATAGCCGGGGCCGCGGTGGCGCTCACGGTCAGGATGGCTTCCCATCCGCCGCCGGTGACCGCCGAGAACGTAGTGATCGACGTACCGGGTGGACCCGGGGTCGCCACCACCGTGCACCTGGACGCCACGGTGTACCGCCCTGCGGTCACCCCAGCTCCTGCCGTGCTGATAGCGCACGGCTTCGGCGGCTCAAAAGACTCCGTCAGCGCCGAGGCCACCGCGCTGGCCCGCCGGGGGTTCGTCGTGCTCGCCTGGACCGCCCGCGGATTCGGCGCCAGCACCGGCCAGATTGCACTCGACTCTCCCGACTACGAGGTCGCCGATGCGCGGGAACTGGTGGATTGGCTGGCCAAGCGGGCCGATGTGGTGCAGGACGCACCCGGCGATCCGCGGGTCGGCGTCACCGGGGCATCCTACGGCGGCGCACTGGCTTTGCTGCTAGCCGGGACCGACCGGCGGATCGACGCGCTCGCCCCGGAGATCACTTGGAATGATCTGGCGCAGGCGCTGTTCCCGAACGCCGCCAGCCAAGAACCCACCGCCAGCGATACACCGGCTGCCGGCGCCTTCAGCCCGAACGGCGTGTTCAAACGCGACTGGGCGGGCTACTTCTTCGGGGGCGGCGGTGCGGGATCCGGTCCGTGTGGCCGGTTCCGTCCGGAGATCTGCGCAGCCTACGTCCAGGCCGCGACTACCGGCGCACCCACTCCGCAGATCGTGGCGATGCTGCGCCGATCGTCACCGGCCGCGGTGGCCGGCAATATCACCGCACCGACGCTGCTCATCCAGGGCGAGCAGGACACGCTGTTCGGGTTGGACCAGGCCGACGCCACCGCCCGGCAGCTTGCCGCAGCCGGTGCCCCGCTGAAGGTGATCTGGTACGCGGGTGGCCACAGCGGCGGCGCGCCCAGCGCCGCGTTGCAAGATCAGGTCGGCGACTGGTTTGACTACTACCTGCGCCGGGTCGGTGCGGATCCCGGCAGTGGGTTCGACTACCAGGTGCCGGCTCTGTTCGGCACCCGGCGTGGCCTCCCGCCGCGCACTGTGCACGCTGCCGCCTACCCGGGCCTCGGCGGCGGCCCGGTGCAGTACCGGGAGCTGATCCTGCACGGTTCTGCCCAGCAGGTGTACCGCCCGCCCGGTGGAAGCCCAGCCGCGTTGAGCAGCCTGCCGGGACTCAACGCGGTGCTGCCCGGGGGCGCGGCAAATCTCGACGGGGTGGCGATAGACCTACCCGGGCAGACCGCGATCTTCCGCAGCGATCCCCTGACCGAGCCGGTGCAGATCGTGGGCGCGCCGCGGATCCAATTGGGGGTAGCCGCCACAACCCCGCTTCAGGACCAAGCGGTGCTGTTCGTGAAGCTCTACGACGTGGGACCGGACGGGCGCCGGACCCTTCCCGGTGGTGCCGTGGCGCCGGTGCGGATCGGCCCGCTGCCCGCCGACGGTGCTCCGGTGGAATTCACCGTGACGCTGGCCGGGGTGGTGCGGCCGGTGCAGGCCGGTCACCAGGTTCAGATCGCGGTGGCCACCACCGACCGAGGCTACGCGCTGCCTGCGCAACCCGCGGGGTACACCGTGTCGCTGGTCGGCAATCACGCCGCAGCCGAGCTGGCGGTGCCGGTCGTGCCCGGGGAGCAGGCAGCTGCGCCGGTTCCGATCGTGCAGGTCGCCGGGTTGGGCGGGCTGGCGGCGGTCGTGACGGCGCTCGGAGTGATCACGATGCTGCGCCACCGGCGCGGTGAGGACGCCGATCCGAAGCTAGCTGGAGTGCCCCTGGTGGTGACCGGCCTGACCAAGCGCTACCCGGGTGGCCTGACCGCCGTCGACGAGCTGTCCTTCCGCGTCGAACACGGGCAGGTGCTGGGCCTGCTCGGACCCAACGGGGCGGGCAAGACGACCGTGCTGCGGATGCTGATGGGAGTGATCGAGCCCACCAGCGGGGAACTGCGCGCGTTCGGTCACCGGGTGAGCGCGGGCGCCGCGGTGCTGTCACGGATCGGATCTTTCGTGGAGGGCCCGGGTTTCCTGCCGCACCTGACCGGGCTGGAGAACCTGCGGCTCTACTGGTCAGCTACCGGTCGACCTGCCGCGGATGCCGGCATTGACGAGGCGTTGGCGATCGCCGGCTTGGGTCATGCGGTGCATCGCCGCGTCGCCACCTACAGCCACGGCATGCGCCAGCGCCTGGCGATCGCCCAAGCGATGCTGGGTAGGCCGGATCTACTGGTGCTGGACGAGCCGACCAACGGCCTGGACCCGCCGCAGATCCACGCCATGCGGGACGTGCTGCGCGACTACGCCGCCCGGGGCGCCACGGTGCTGGTCTCCAGCCACCTGCTGGCGGAAGTGGAACAGATCTGCACCCACGTGGTGGTGATGCACCGGGGCCGGCTGGTGGCCGCTGGCACCGTTGCCGACATCGTCGCCGGTACCGGCATGGTCAGCTTCACGGTGGACGATCCGGCACAGGCCGCCACGGTGCTGCGTGGCCTGGCTGGGGTCGATGTGATGGGAGTTGACCAGCGTGTGGTGCATGCCCAGCTTGACGGGCTACCGCGCGCGGTTGCGGTTTCGGCGTTGGTCAGGGCGGGGATCGGGGTGGAGGGGGTAGCCACCCGCCAGGCGTTGGAGGACGCGTTCCTGCAGTTGGTGGGCGAGGAGGTCGTCGAGTGAGCGCGTCTGGGGCGGCGCCCGGTTACCGCGCCGCGGGCACCTTGCCACTTCGGGTAGAGCTGGTGCGCCAGCTGTGGAGGCGGCGGACCGTACTCACCCTGGGATTCCTCGCGGTATTGCCGTTCCTGTTGCTGCTCGCCTTCACGATCGGTCGAGATGACCGCACCCGGGGGGCAGCCACCCTGGTAGACCTCGCTACCGCCGGCGGGCTTAACTTCGTGGTGTTCACCATCTTCTCCACGGCGAACTTCCTGCTGGTTGTGGTGGTGGCGCTGTTTTTCGGTGACACGGTGGCCAGCGAGGCATCCTGGTCGAGCCTGCGCTACCTGCTGGCCGCGCCGGTACCCCGCGGGCGCCTGCTGCGGCAGAAAGCGGTGGTGGCTGCGCTGCTGTCGGTGTTCGCTCTCGTGCTGCTGCCCGCAGTGGCGCTGGCAGTGGGAGTGCTGGCCTACGGCTCCGGCGATCTGGTCTCCCCCACCGGCCAGTCGCTCGATTTCGCGACGGCCGCGGGCCGGTTGGCGCTGGTTCCGGTGTACCTGGCGGTGCACCTGGCCTGGGTCGCCGGGCTGGCGCTGCTGCTGTCGGTGAGTACAGATGCGCCGCTCGGCGCCGTCGGTGGCGCGGTTATGGCATCGATCCTGTCCCAGATCCTGGAGACCATCGAGGCTCTGGGCGACCTGCGGGACTACCTGCCGACCCGGTTCAACTCGGCGTGGGCCGATCTGCTGGCCTCACCTATCGACTGGAGCCATCTGGCCAGCGGAGCCTTCTCCGGCGCGGCCTACGCAACTGCCTTCGGCCTTGCCGCCAGCCACCGCTTCGCCACCAAAGACATCACCTCGTAACCGCCCTGCTCCCCACCCGCTTCCCGCGTGTCGCGTCCCAGTGTCCGGTGTGTCACGGGCCCATGCTCAACGGGCGGAGAAACCGGCGCGCGCATCGACGCGACACACCGTGCACGGGGGCGCGACACGCGAGGCCTCAAGACACGACACGCCGCACGGGGAGGGAAACGCTCACGAACCGCCGGTGCCGAAAACCAGGATCGAGGCGGTGAAGCC
>DASQVU010000524.1:0-6323 GCA_035640615.1 Pseudonocardiaceae bacterium | reverse complement strand
CGGCGCCGTGAGGTGGCGCGGCGGCCCGCCCCGGCCTGCCCGCGCCGGCCCGGCGGTCTGGCCGCCGCGTTCGACGCCGCCTTGCCCTTCACGTTGACCGCCGGGCAGCAGGAGGTGGGTGAGGTGCTGGCCGCTGAGCTGGCCGGTGAGCACCCGATGAACCGCCTGCTGCAAGGCGAGGTCGGATCCGGCAAGACGGTGGTGGCACTACGCGCGATGCTCCAGGTCGTCGACGCGGGGCGGCAAGCCGTGCTGCTGGCGCCGACTGAGGTGCTCGCTGCCCAGCACGCCCGGTCACTGCAAGAGATGCTGGGCGCCCACGGCCGGGCCGGCGAGCTGGGATCCGCCGAGCATGCCACCCGGGTAGCCCTGCTCACCGGGTCGCTGCCGGCCCGGGCTCGCAAGCAGGCGCTGCTGGAGGTGGCCAGCGGTGCGGCCGGGATCGTGGTGGGCACGCACGCGGTGATCCAGGACCGGGTGTCTTTCGCCGACCTTGGCTTGGTCGTCGTCGATGAGCAGCACCGCTTCGGCGTCGAGCAGCGCGACGCGCTGCGCGCCCGGGCAGTCGACGGCACCAGCCCGCATGTCCTGGTGATGACCGCCACGCCGATCCCGCGAACCGTCGCCATGACGGTCTATGGCGACCTGGAGGTCTCGGAGCTGCGCGAGCTGCCGCACGGCCGCGTGCCGATCGCCACCACAGTGGTCCCGGTGGGGGAGAAGCCCAGCTGGTTGGACCGGGTCTGGCAGCGGATCACCGAGGAGATCGCCGCCGGCCGGCAGGCCTATGTGGTGTGCCCGCGCATCGGTGGGGAAGACGCTGCCGGTGAAGACGCACCGAACGGCGGGCCGGCCGAGGCCGACGAGCGCGGCGAGGAAGGGAATGCGCGTCCACCGCTGGCGGTGCTGGAGTTGGTTCCGCAGCTTGCGGAAGGCCCGCTGGCAGCGCTGCGGTTGGGAATACTGCACGGTCGCCTGCCTGGAGACGACAAAGACGCCGTCATGCGATCCTTCGCTTTCGGTGAGATCGATGTGCTGGTGGCTACCACCGTGGTCGAGGTGGGCGTGGATGTACCCAACGCGACCGTTATGGTGATCATGGATGCGCAGCGGTTCGGGATCAGCCAGCTGCACCAGTTGCGGGGCCGGGTGGGCCGCGGCTCGCATCCTGGACTGTGCCTGCTGGTGACCGACTCCCCACCGGGGTCCACCGCCCGGGAACGGCTCGACGCGGTCGCCGCCACCACCGACGGCTTCAAGCTGGCCCGCCGGGACCTGGAATTGCGCCAGGAGGGCGACGTGCTGGGCGCGGTGCAGTCCGGCCGCCGTTCCGGGCTCAAACTGCTGTCCCTGCTGCGCGACGAGGACCTCATCGTGGCCGCGCGCCACGCCGCGGCAGAGCTGATCGAATCGGATCCGGAACTCACCGCACACCCGCAGCTGGCCAGGCTGGCCGCAGAGCTACTCGACGAGCAGCGCGCTGAGTTTCTCCACAAGGTCTGATCCCAACGCCCTAGCACCACAGTCTGGATGCAGACTGCGGGTTGTGGGATCAGCTCGTCGATTGACCAGCAGGTAACTGGCCGCGAGCTGCGGCGTCCAGCGTTGCGGCCGCGGCCGGGGGCAACCGCACAGTGCCGCTGCGCTCTAGCTTCGCCAGTTCGGCGCGGGCCTTGGCGTAGGCGGCGATGCGCTCGGCGTCGTGGTCGGAATCGCGCGCCATGGTCAGCAGCTTGATGGCGCGCTGCACCGTCGCCCGCTCCTGCTCCGGGATCCGGGCCAGGCGGATACGTTCGGCCGCGTCCCGAGCGGCCTGCCAGGCGCGCCATGCCTGGTCCACCGCCCTGATGTAGCGAGCGCGGTGCTCGGGCGGCGGTTCGGTATCGGTGTCGAGTGCCTGAGCCTCTGCAAAGGCGTCCACGTACCGCCCGGTCGAGGGCACCGTCACATCGGTCAGCGCCGGAAGCCGCAGCACCGCCAGCGGATCACACTCGAACTGGGCGTACTCGCTGCGCAGCGCAACGAACCGGGCGCGGCTGGCTCGCCAGTCGGCGCCCGGGGCCACCCGGGTCGCGGGTGGCGCCGACGCCCTAGCCGCAGGCGGCCGGCGATATAGCGCTCGCCGGTAGCGGCGGCGCAAGTGGTGCCCCACGACAATCGCGCCGACTCCTACCAGCAAGCCCTGCGTGAGCGCGAGCACGGCGAACAGCGCCACGGCGAGCACGCCCAGGCTCGTCAGGACCGCCGCGCACAGCATTACGTGCAGCGGGGTTAATCCCTGGCCTGCACCGCTGCGGCGGTAGTGACGGTGGTACCGCGCTGTGCCCATAACCGTGTCCTTTCCTGCCAAGTCCTTGATACCCCTGCCAGACCCTCGCGCGGCAGAGAACTCCCACGTGGCGAATCAGACATCCCCAATAGCGGTCACCAACTGCGATGATGCGGCAAGGACAATCCCGGCCGGACCGGCCGTGGGAAGGGAGCTGGCACGTGTTTCGCAAGGTGCTGGTCGCCAACCGCGGAGAGATCGCGATCCGGGCGTTTCGGGCTGCTTACGAGTTGGGGTGCCAGACGGTTGCGGTATTCCCTTACGAGGATCGCAACTCCGAGCACCGCCTCAAGGCCAACGAGGCCTACCAGATCGGGCAGAAGGGCCATCCGGTCCGGGCGTACCTGTCGGTATCGGAGATCATCAGGGCTGCCCAGCGTGCCGGGGCTGATGCGATCTACCCCGGTTACGGCTTCCTGTCGGAGAACCCGAAGCTGGCCCTGGCTTGCCAGCAGGCCGGCATCACCTTCGTCGGCCCGCCTCCTGCTGTGCTGGCGCTGGCGGGAAACAAGTCGAGGGCGGTGGCCGCGGCGCGCGAGGCGGGCGTGCCGGTGCTAGCGTCGTGCCCCCCCTCCGCCGACATCGACGAACTGATGGCCGCCGCCGACGAGATCGGGTTCCCGGTCTTCGTCAAGGCCGTCGCCGGAGGCGGTGGCCGTGGCATGCGCCGGGTCACCGAGCCCAGCGGTCTGCGCATCGCGCTCGAGGCGGCCAGCCGCGAGGCGGAGTCCGCATTCGGTGATCCCACTGTGTTCCTGGAGCAGGCCGTCATCGACCCGCGGCATATCGAGGTGCAGATCCTCGCCGATCCGCGTGGCGAGGTCATCCATCTCTACGAGCGGGACTGCTCGGTGCAGCGGCGCCATCAGAAAGTCGTGGAAGTGGCGCCGGCGCCCAACCTGGATCCCGAGCTACGGCAGCGGATCTGCGCCGACGCGGTCACCTTCGCCCGGGAGATCGGCTATGTCAACGCCGGCACCGTGGAGTTCCTCGTCGACCGCGGCGGTCGGCATGTGTTCATCGAGATGAATCCGCGGATCCAGGTCGAACACACGGTTACCGAGGAGATCACGGATATCGACCTGGTCATCGCCCAGCTCCGGATCGCGGCCGGCGAGACGCTGGCCGATCTCGGGCTGTACCAGGACATGATCGTGCCGCATGGGGCTGCCCTGCAGTGCCGGATCACCACCGAGGACCCGGCCAACGAGTTCCGTCCGGACATCGGGACGGTCACCGCGTACCGCTCTGCCAGCGGCGCCGGGGTGCGCCTCGACGGCGGCACCATGCAAACGGGTGCGCAGATCAGCGCGCATTTCGACTCGTTGCTGGTCAAGGTGACCTGTCGGGGGCGTGATTTCCCGACCGCGGTGCGCCGAGCCCGCCGGGCGCTGGCCGAGTTCCGCATCCGCGGGGTCGCCACGAACATCCCGTTCCTGCTGGCGCTGCTCGATGAGCCGGATTTCATGGAAGGCAACATCACCACCTCCTTCATCGAGCAACGCCCGCACCTGCTCGCCGCCCGGCGCCCGGCGGACCGCGGCACCCGGTTGCTGACTTATCTCGGGGAGGTCACCGTCAACCGGCCGCACGGCGATCCCCCCGAGTTGGTCGATCCAGTGAGCAAGCTGCCGCCGATCGATCCGGACACCCGACCGCCCACGGGCTCGCGCCACCGGCTGCTCACGCTGGGCCCGGACGAATTCGCCCGCTGGCTACGGGCCCAACGCCAGGTCGGCGTCACCGAAACCACGTTCCGGGATGCCCACCAGTCGCTGCTGGCCACCCGGGTGCGCAGCCGGGACCTCGTCGCCGTCGGGCCGCACGTGGCCCGGATGACCCCGCAACTGCTCTCGCTGGAGTGCTGGGGAGGCGCGACCTATGACGTCGCGCTGCGGTTCCTCGCCGAGGATCCGTGGGAGCGGTTGGCCGCGTTGCGGGAGGCGATACCCAACATCTGCCTGCAGATGCTGTTGCGCGGGCGCAACACGGTCGGCTACACCCCCTATCCCTCGGAGGTGACCACCGCCTTCGTCGAGGAAGCCGTCGACACCGGGCTGGATATCTTCCGGATCTTCGACGCGCTCAACGACGTGTCCCAGATGCGCCCGGCCATCGACGCGGTACGCGAGACCGGCCGGGCGGTCGCCGAGGGCGCGCTGTGCTACACGGCTGACCTGTCCAACCCCGCCGAGCAGCTATACACGCTGGACTACTACCTTCGGCTGGCCGAGCAGATCGTCGAGGCTGGCGCGCACGTGCTGGGCATCAAAGACATGGCCGGCCTGCTGCGCCCGCCCGCCGCCCGGACGCTGGTAGCGGCGCTGCGCAGTAGGTTCGACCTGCCGGTGCACCTGCACACCCACGACACTCCGGGTGGGCAGCTCGCCACGTTACTCGCGGCGATCGACGCTGGGGTGGATGCTGTGGATGCGGCGGCAGCGTCCATGGCGGGCACCACCTCGCAGCCGTCGCTGTCTGCGCTGGTGGCGGCAACTGATCACACCGAGCGCAACACCGGGTTGGACCTGCAGGCGGTGTGCGATCTAGAGCCCTACTGGGAACTGGTGCGCAAGGTGTACGCGCCCTTCGAATCTGGCCTGGCCTCGCCCACCGGGCGGGTGTATCACCATGAAATTCCCGGTGGTCAGCTATCCAACCTGCGCCAGCAGGCGGTCGCCCTGGGCCTGGCGGACCGCTTCGAACAGATTGAAGAGGCTTACGCGGCTGCCGACCGGATGCTCGGGCGGCTGGTGAAGGTGACCCCATCGTCCAAAGTCGTCGGTGATCTCGCACTGCACCTGGTCGGCGCGGGCGTCGAACCGAAGGATTTCGAGTCCGATCCCACCCGTTTCGACATCCCCGACTCGGTGATCGGCTTCCTGCACGGCGAGCTCGGTGTCCCGCCCGGTGGGTGGCCCGAGCCGCTGCGCACCAAGGCCTTGAAGGGGCGCAGTGGTCCGCGTGGGATGGCGGAGCTGTCCGCCCAGGACCGGCAAGGGTTGAAAGAAGACCGGGCGCGGACGTTGAACCGGCTGCTGTTTCCGGGTCCGACCGCAGAGTTCGAGCACCACCGGGAGACCTACGGAGACACCTCGGTGCTGTGCAGCGAGGAGTTCTTTTACGGGTTGCGTCCCGGCTACGAGTACGCCGTGGACCTCGATCCGGGAGTGCGGCTGCTGATCCAGCTGCAGGCGATCGGGGACGTCGACGAGCGCGGGATGCGCACCGTGCTGTGCACCCTCAACGGGCAGATGCGACCGATACAGGTGCGGGACCGCTCGGTCGCCTCGACGATTCCGGTCGCCGAGAAGGCGGATCGGACGAACAGCAACCACGTTGCGGCGCCGTTCGCCGGCGTGGTCACCCTGCAGGTGGCCGAAGGCGACACCGTGTCCGCCGGCCAGACAGTGGCCACCATCGAGGCGATGAAGATGGAGGCCGGCATCACCGCAGGCAAGAGCGGCACGGTCGCCCGCCTAGCGATCAAATCAGTGCAGCAGGTTGAAGGTGGCGACCTGATCCTGGAGTTGCGTGACCCGTGATGGCGCGCATCGCCACTCACGGGCCTGCGGCACCATGGTCATGTGGTGCGGATCGTGGCGGGGGTAGCCGGGGGTCGGCGCCTGGCGGTGCCGCCGCACGGCACCAGGCCGACGTCCGACCGGGTGCGGGAGGCGGTGTTCAACACCGTGCAGGCCCGCCGGGATCTCGAAGGGGCCCGGGTGCTCGATCTTTATGCCGGGTCCGGAGCGCTGGGTCTCGAGGCGTTATCGAGAGGGGCGGCGCACGTCCGATTCGTGGAATCCGATCGGCGCGCCGCCGCTGTGCTGTGCCGGAACGTGCAGGCGCTCGGGCTGCCGGGAACTCAGGTGAGCACCGCGGATGTGCTGGCGGTGTTGCGTGGCAATCCTGACCAGCCCTACGACGTGGTCCTTGCCGATCCCCCCTACGCCCTGGATGAGCGTGCTGTCGGTGGCATGTTGGGTGCGTT
>DASQVU010000523.1:0-16514 GCA_035640615.1 Pseudonocardiaceae bacterium | reverse complement strand
CAGGTCGAGATCGTCGAGGCACTGCAGGAATTCCCGTCGGCGCTGCCAGCTGCGCGTGAGTCCGCTTACGCTGCATGGGTGTCGATCTCGGTCGGCTGCAACAACACCTGCACGTTCTGCATCGTGCCGGCGTTGCGCGGTAAGGAGGTCGACCGGCGGCCCGGTGAGGTGCTCGCGGAGATCGAGGCGCTGGTGGCCGAGGGCGTACTTGAGGTGACCTTGCTGGGGCAAAACGTCAACGCCTACGGCGTGGGGTTCGGGGACCGGCGGGCGTTCGGTGATCTGCTGCGCGCCTGCGGGCGGATCGACGGTCTGGAGCGGGTCCGGTTCACCTCACCGCACCCGCGGGATTTCACCTCTGACGTTATCGACGCGATGGCGGCCACGCCGAACGTCTGCCATCAGCTGCACATGCCGCTGCAGTCCGGGTCGGATGCGGTGCTTGCGGCGATGCGCCGCTCGTACCGATCGAAGCGCTACCTCTCGATCATCGATGAGGTCCGGGCCGCGATGCCCGACGCCGCCCTGTCCACCGACATCATCGTGGGTTTTCCCGGGGAGACCGAAGCCGACTTCCAGGCCACCTTGGACGTGGTACGGCAAGCTCGGTTCGCGCAGGCCTTCACATTCCAGTACTCGCGCCGTCCGGGAACTCCGGCCGCGGACATGCCCGGGCAGGTTCCCAAGCCGATCGTGCAAGAACGCTATGAGCGTCTGGTGGCGCTACAGGAAAGCATTTCCTGGGAGTTCAACCGTAGTCTGGTAGGTAGCGTAGTGGAGGTGTTGGTTTCGGAAGGCGAAGGTCGCAAGGACGTGGCGACTCAGCGGATGAGCGGGCGGGCCAGGGACGGTCGCCTGGTGCATTTTCAGCCAGGAGACGTTGAGGTGCGTCCGGGTGACGTGGTACTGGCGCAGATCACCTACGGGGCGCCACATCACCTGGTGTCCGAAGCGGCGTTGCGGGCACACCGGCGGACTGCGGCGGGTGATGCGTGGGCCGCCGGCCGCTGCCCCACGACGCCTGGCGTTGCGCTCGGCTTGCCCTCGTTCGGCGGGCCGGCGAGATGACTTCCGACCCGGACGGCCTCGCCGGTCTACGTGCCGAGATCGACGCGGTAGAGCGGGCAACCCTGCGCCGAGTGGACCCTGGCGGCCGGGCGGTCGTGATCTCCGCGGCGATCATGGTACTGCTGATCGCGGTCACGCTGCCGTGGGTCGGGGACGCCAGCGGCTGGGACGTGCTGAGCGGGATTGCCAATCCTGCCGATCGGGTGGGTTTGCTGCCCCGGTTGTTCGGGGGTGTTGCGTTAGCAGCCGGGATCGGCCTGTCCGGGTTGGCCTTGGCCACCCGCCGCTGGGGCCTGGTCTGGGCCAGCGCGCTGAGCTGTACCTATTGCGTGCTTGACGGGATCTGGGCGATCTGGTCCCGGCAGACCGTGCATGGCGCACCCGGACCGGGTATCGGGTTGGTGCTAGCGGTGCTGGCCATCGCGGTGCTGGCCATGCAGTGGCTCAAGCTCGCGTTATCGCGCAGGTAGCAGCATCTACCGGCTGGTGACCGCGCGTTCGGCGGCAGCCAACCACTCGCGCCACTGATCGGCTTGGGCTTGTGCCGTGTTGGCGCGGCGGTCGTCCCCCGCAGCGCGGGCCTTCGCCGCCTGGGCTTCGTACTGCTCCACCCGCTCTCGGAACTGCGCCACCCGCGCCTCGGACTCCGGATCGCTGTGCCGCCATTGTGCATTAGCAGCCGCGCGGATGCGCTCCTCGACAGCTCGCAACCGACCCTCAAGCTCCCGCACTCGCTCCCGCGGAATCTTACCGATTGCCTCCCAGCGCTCCTGGATAGTCCGCAGTTGGGCCCGGGCCGCTTCGATGTCAACGGTGGGATCGATGCGCTCGGCGGCGGCGACCAATTCCTGCTTGCGCGCGACGTTGCGGTCAAACTCTGAGTCCCGACCGGACAGCGCAGCGGAACGTGCACTGAAGAAACTTTCCTGGGCGGTGCGGAACCGCTGCCACAGTGCGTCGTCGGCTTCCTTGGGAGCGCGCCCGGCCGCCTTCCACTCGGCCATCAGGTTCCGGAAGCGACTCGCAGTGGCACCCCAGTCAGTGGAGCTGGCCAGCTTCTCGGCCTCGACGACCAGCTCCTCTTTGCGATGGCGGGCTCCGATGCGCTGCCTGTCGAGCTCGGCGAAGTGCGCACCGCGGCGCCGCACGAAGGAATCGCGTGCCTTGGAGTACCGGCGCCACAACGCCTCGTCGCTCTTGCGGTCGACGCCCTTGATCGTCTTCCATTCATCCAGGATGGTGCGTAGCCGGTCGCCGCCGGCCTTCCACTGGGTGGACTCGGCGCCGATTCGCTCCGCCTCCTCCACCAGGGCCTCCTTACGTGCGGTGGCTTGTGCCCTGGCCTGCTCGCGGGCCGCCTTCGCGCCGGCGAGGGACTCTTCGGCGAGCCGCTGCAGGTGATCCAGCAGTGCGGTGAGTCCGGCGAGGTCACCTACGACGGTCGGTTCGACAAGCTCGTCACGCAGTGTTCGTACTCGGGACAGCGCCTGCTTGGGATCACCGACCCCGGAGGCCAGCCGGGTTTCCAGCAGGTCTGCTTCAGTGAGCAGGTCGTCGAAGCGGCGAGCGAAGTGCGCCAAGCCCTCTTCCGCGGTTCCGGCCTGCCAGGAACCGACCGGCCTTTCGCCCTCCGCAGTGCGCGTGTAGACCGTGCCGTCGGAGGCCACCCGCCCCCAGCGTTGCGGATCGCGGCTGGCGCGCGGGACGCTCGGTGGGGGACCGGCTGGAGAACCGGAAGCCAAATGTTGCTCGGTGTGGTGGTGCTCGGTCATGCCGGCCTTCCTCGACCTCGTGCCCGCCGCCGCGTTGCGCGGGCGCCCCGACTGCACAAGCTGTGCACCTCGACCGGGCTGCCCCCAAATTGCCCGGCTAGGGCCGCATTGAAGCAGTTCAGGTGCGCGGGCAGGAGAGCTGGGGCGAAGTGGGCACTAACCTGCAGCGGTGATCGTACGCGTGGCGGTGGTGCCGCATCCACCACTGTTGGTGCCGGAATTAGCCGCCGGTGCTGCGGCGGAGACGGCCGCACTACGTGAGGCTTGCCTGGCGGCGGCAAGTGCCCTAGCGCAACAGTGCGCCAAGTGGGTGGCTGTGGCGGCAGTCGATCCGGCCGCGGGGACGGGTGCTGCAGGCAGCTTCGCCGGTTACGGCGTCGACATCAACGTGGCACTGCGCCCGAACGTCACGCCAGCCGATCGCACCGAGCTCCCCCTGCCGCTACTGACCGCAGCCTGGTTGCGTGGTCAGGTAGGCGCGGCGCACATCACTGTGGCGCTGTCGGCGGTGCCCCCGGGCTCCAACCCGGCGCAGTGCCGCCGGATCGGCACCGAGCTCGGGCAACGGTTGCGCCGGGATGGCGATCCGGTGGGGCTGCTCGTGCTTGGCGATGGTGCGGCCACGCACACCCTGCGGGCTCCGGGATATCTGGACAGCAGGGCGCACCGGCTCGACGAAGCGGTTGCCCAAGCGCTGGCTACCGCCAACTTCAACGCGTTGCTCGAGCTCGACGCGACATTGACCAGCGAGCTGCTGGTCGCCGGCCGGGAAGCCTGGCAGGCCGGGGCTGCGGCTGCCCAGTCGCTGGCCCCGGTGTACCGGAGTGAGTTGCTGTACTCGGCTGCTCCATATGGCGTCGCTTACCACGTCGCCCTGTGGGAAGCTGTCTCGCCGGTGAGCCCGGCATGAATCCGCGCGTCATCGCGGTGGTCGGCCCCACCGCCACCGGAAAATCCGACCTCGCGGTCCAGCTGGCCCTCCGGCTGGGTGGTGAGGTGGTCAACGCCGACGCGATGCAGCTGTATCGGGGCATGGACGTCGGCACCGCGAAGCTCCCCGTCGCGGCCCGATGCGGGGTGCACCACCATCTCATTGATGTTCTCGACGTCACCGAGACCGCCTCGGTAGCTGCCTACCAGCGTGATGCCCGTCGCATCGTGGAACACCTGCTCACCACGGGTCGAGTGCCGGTACTGACCGGCGGTTCCGGGTTGTACGTGCGCGCGGTACTCGACGAGCTGAACTTCCCAGGCACCGAACCCGGGCTTCGAGCCGAGCTCGAGGCCGAATTGGCCAAGCGGGGGGCACCTGCACTGCACGAGCAGCTGCATCGCCTCGACCCGGTGGCGGCTGGCCGTATCCTGCCGAGCAACGGTCGCCGCCTGGTCCGTGCCCTGGAGGTTATGCGGATCACCGGACGCCCGTTCTCGGCGGCGTTGCCGCAGCCCGGGCCTCCCCGCTACCGGGCCGCGATCATCGGGCTGGACACCGACCCCGCCGTTCTGGACGCGCGAGCCGGCTCCCGCGTGGATCGCATGTTCGCCCAAGGGCTCGTTGCAGAAGTCCGCGATCTGCTCGCGCGCGGCCTGCGAGAGGGCCGGACGGCATCGCAGGCGCTGGGCTACCAGCAGATCATCGCTGCTCTCGATGCGGGTACTGATCCGGCTGCCGCTGTTGCACCGATCGTTGCCGCGACTCGGCGCTTCATCCGCCGGCAGCGCAGCTGGTTCCGGCGGGACCTGCGGATCAAGTGGCTGGACTGCCAGCAGCCGGGCCTGTTCGAGCACGCACTCGCATGCGCCCGCGACGATTAGGCTCACCGGCAATGGAGGGCATCGAATTCCTCAAGGGGCACGGGACAGAAAACGACTTCATCCTGCTTCCCGACCCCACTGGCACGCTGGATCTCACCCCGTCTCGGGTACGCGCTTTGTGCGACCGGCATCGTGGCCTCGGCGCGGATGGCGTGCTGCGGGTGGTGCCCGGTGCGTTGGTCGCAGATGCGCCACCAGATAGTCGCGCTGATGATTGGTTCATGGATTACCGCAATGCCGACGGTTCCATCGCCGAGATGTGCGGCAACGGTGTCCGGGTTTTCGCCCGCTACCTGACCGAAGCCGGGCTCGTCCCCGGTTCCGAGTTCCGGATCGGCAGCAGGTCTGGCCCGCGCCGGGTGCGCAGCAATGACGACGGCACGGTGAGCGTCGAGATGGGTCACGTGCAGCTCAACGGCACCTCGACGGTGACCGTCGAGGGCGCGGCGTTCATCGGGTGCATCGTCGATGTCGGCAACCCCCATCTGGCCTGCGTAACTGACGTTCCGGTGGAACAGCTGGATCTGTCCGTCCCGCCGGGGCACGATCCGGGGAATTTTCCGCATGGTGTCAACGTCGAATTTGTCAACGTGCTCGCACCAGGGAAGCTTCGGATGCGAGTACACGAGCGAGGGGTGGGGGAGACTCGATCCTGCGGCACCGGAACGGTGGCGGCCCTGGCTGCGGCGCTGGCGACGCAGGGCCGGCGAACCGGCGTGGCCGAGGTCCAGACACCTGGAGGCCGCTTGCAAGTGGCGATCATCGAGGGCAGCAGCACCCTGACGGGTCCAGCGATGCTCGTCGCCCGGGGCCAGCTCACTCTGGACTGGTGGTCGGCCTACTGAACACCGCAGTCTGGATGCAGACTGCTGTTTTTGGTTGGCGAATGACCGCAGTCTGCATCCAGACTGCGCATAACGACGAATGACGATGAGAGGCGTATGACAACGTCACCGAGCTACCCATCCTCTAGCCCCAGCTCCCGAGGCGAGCTAGAGCTTGAGGAGCGTTCGGCACTTCGCCGGGTGCCGGGACTGTCCACCGAACTCGCTGATGTCACCGAAGTCGAGTACCGCCAGTTGCGGTTGGAGCGCGTGGTACTCGTCGGGGTGTGGACCGAGGGTTCCGCGGCCCAGGCGGACGCATCGCTGGCCGAACTTGCCCGCCTGGCCGAGACGGCCGGGTCACAGGTGCTCGATGCGCTGGTCCAGCGCCGGGAGCGACCCGATCCGGCAACCTACATCGGCTCTGGCAAGGTGCTCGAGCTGCGCGACATCGTCCTGGCTACCGGTGCTGACACGGTGATCTGCGACGGCGAGCTCACTCCGGGCCAGCTGCGGCAGCTGGAAGCCAAGCTGAAGGTGAAGGTCATCGACAGAACCGCGTTGATCCTGGACATCTTCGCCCAGCACGCGCGTTCCCGGGAGGGCAAGGCGCAGGTCGAGCTGGCCCAGCTGAGTTACTTCCTGCCGCGATTGCGGGGCTGGGGTGAGTCACTGTCCCGCCAAGCCGGTGGTGCCGGTGGCAGTGCCGATGGCGGCGTGGGTACCCGTGGGCCGGGCGAGACCAAGCTGGAGACCGATCGGCGGCGCATCCACCGACGGATCGCCAAACTCCGCCGTGAGATCGCCGCGATGCGCACCATCCGGGACACCAAACGGGGGCGCCGGCGCGCCAACGAGGTGCCCAACGTGGCCATCGTCGGCTACACGAACGCTGGTAAGTCCAGCCTGCTCAATGCGATCACCGGTGCTGGGGTGCTGGTGCAGGACGCCCTGTTCGCCACCCTGGATCCGACGACTCGACGAGCTACCACACCGCAGGGACGGGAGTACACCCTTACCGACACCGTCGGTTTCGTCCGTCACCTGCCGCACCAGTTGGTGGAGGCTTTCCGCTCCACGCTGGAAGAAACGGCCGACGCGGATCTGGTGCTGCACGTGGTGGACGGTGCCGACCCGATGCCCGAACGGCAGGTGGCGGCGGTACGAGAGGTCATCGCGGAGATCATCGAGGGCCGTGATGACCCGATGCCGCCGGAACTGGTGATCGTAAACAAGATCGACAATGTTGATGGGTTCGCGCTATCCCGGCTGCGCTGCCTACTGCCGGAGGCGTCGTTCATCTCCGCGCGGACCGGGGCCGGCATTCCCGGCCTGCTGCAGCGAATCGCCGACGCGCTACCGCAGCCACAGATCGAGGTGGACGCCCTTGTGCCGTGGACTCAGGGCGCCTTGGTCGCCCGGGTGCACGCCGAGGGTGAGCTGCTGGCCACCGACCACACCGAGGATGGCACCCGGCTGCGCGCCCGGGTGCGGCCCGACCTCGCCGGTGCGCTGGCCCAGTACGTCGTGCAAGCCTGAGGTTCACTCACAGCCGGCGCAGCACCGCCACCACCCGGCCGAGCACGGTCGCTTCGTCACCAGGGATGGGCTCGAAGGCCGGGTTGTGCGGCAGCAACCAGACATGCCCGTCACGGCGTTTGAACGTCTTCACCGTCGCCTCCTCATCGATCAAGGCAGCGACGATGTCGCCATTCTCGGCGCTGGGTTGCTGGCGGACGACCACCCAGTCCCCGTCCGTGATCGCTGCCTCAACCATGGAGTCACCCGTTACCCGGAGCAGGAACAGTGCACCTTCGCCGACGATTTCCTTCGGCAACGGGAACATGTCTTCGACCACCTGCTCAGCGAGTACGGGTCCACCGGCGGCGATCCGGCCTACGACTGGAACGAAGACCGGGCGGGGCAGGGCGGGCACGCCGTCGGAGGTATCCCCGGCCTCCTCGGTGCTGTTCGGTGCGCTGTCGGCCGGCCGTACCCCCACCGCTCGGGGTCGGTTGTGATCACGGCGTAGATAGCCCTTGCGCTCCAGCGCGCGCAGCTGGTGGGCCACTGATGAGGTGGAGGTGAGCCCGACCGCTTCGCCGATCTCCCGGACGCTCGGGGGATAACCGAACCGCTCGACCCATTCCCGGATCACTTCGAGCACCCGCCGCTGGCGTGGCGTGAGGCCTTGACCGGCCTCGTCTTCAAGGTCGGGGAAGGAATGTAGCTGCGCGGCGCCGCTGGGACCGGATGTGTCGCGATTCGGGGTGGTCCGATCAATGGATGGTGCGCTGGAATCCGCCACCTCCGGCTGGTCGCCGCGCTGTCGTCCCACGATTCCTCCCTGTCTCGGTGCCGGCTTCACTGCCGGATTCGCCGGTCGGTCGGTCAGTGCTGTTGACGCTAACCACCGCCGCGTCAAAGATCAAACGTTTGTTCGAACAACACGCCGCGTGGTCGACGAGATTGTCAGAGTGCCGTGATAGACACCGCACAACAGTTCGATCGAACTCGCGTTCGATGGTACCCGTACTGAGGAGTCTCGATGACCGCATCAGCACAGTTGGGCAGTCGGCTTGACAGCGCCGAGCCGGGTTACCAGGTGGCGGGCACTCGGCCACGTCCGGCGCCTCCGGCCCCCGTGCCGCCGGCGCCCGTTCCTCCGGTGATGGCAATGACTGCGGGTCCGTCGAGGGCTTGCGCCAGCCGTGTGGTGAAGCTGCTGGTGGCCGTCACCATGACGCTAGCCGTGGTTGCCGGTGTGGATTGGCTGGGACAACGCGCGGCTCCCGGGGTTCCGGAGCGTACGGCGGTGATCAGGGTCGGCGCCGGGGAGACCGTCTGGGATGTGGCTGCCCGGGTAGCGCCCGGGTCCGACCAGCGGGCGGTGGTGGACCGGATCCGGCAGCTGAACGGCTTGACAAGTGGCGAGGTGGTGCCTGATCAGCAGTTGCAGGTACCTGACGGCAGGTAGTGGCCCGTACGGGGCAGGCCGCGGTCCGCCGCGAACCGGCCGTAAGGTCGACGCGGCGACGCGCTTAAGCTGCACGCCGTGGCGGCTCGACTTTGTCGGCCACCACAACATATAGTAGTTACAACGATGTCATTTACCAACCCGTTGGGGCAGTGTGGCCCTGGCGGTCCCGACATTGTCCCCATGCTGGTCTGATCGTTGCCGGCATCGTCACCGGCTTCGTTGCCTGGCCCGGACAGGGAACCAGGCCTAGGTGGACATGACGGCGAGGGGGAAAGGAGGATCATGCGCTGCCCGTTCTGCCGGCACGTGGACTCGCGAGTCGTCGATTCTCGTGAGGTGGTGGACCGGCAGGCGATCCGCCGGCGGCGCGCGTGCCCGCAGTGCGGCCGTCGATTCACCACGGTCGAGGAACTCGTGCTCGCCGTGGTGAAGCGCTCGGGGGTTACCGAGCCGTTCAGCCGCGACAAGATCGTGCGCGGAGTGCGCCGGGCATGTCAGGGGCGGCCGGTAGATGAGGACGCGCTCCAACAGCTTGCCCACCGGGTCGAAGAAGCGATCCGCTCGATGGGCAGCGCCGAAGTGCCCAGCCAGGAAGTTGGGCTGGCCATTCTCGGCCCGTTGCGTGACCTCGACGAGGTGGCGTACCTGCGTTTCGCCAGCGTGTACCGGTCGTTCTCGTCGATCGAGGACTTCGAGAAGGAGATCCGGGCGTTACGCGAAGCCCGGGACCGGCACCTACAGCGCGACGAGGAGGAACACGCGCATGATCTGATCGACTTGTAGTGGCGCGCACGGCAGCACGATGCAGCATCTGAGGAGCTCCGGACGGGGAACTGAGCCCGGGGTTTGCACACCCGCGATAGGGAGGGACGAGGGATGACCGAAATCGTCGGGACTCCGGCTGGCGTATACGGGGGAGCCGCTGGATCGTCACGCACTGCGCAGGTCAAGCGAGCGCTGCGGGTCGAGCGGGTCTACACCACCGAGGGCCGTCATCCCTACGACCAGATCACGTGGCAACGCCGGGACGTAGTCATGACCAACTGGCGGGACGGCACCATCAATTTCGAACAGCGCGGCGTGGAGTTTCCGGACTTCTGGTCGGTGAATGCGGTAAACATCGTGACAAGCAAGTACTTTCGCGGTGCGGTAGGCAGCGAGCAACGCGAGTCAAGCCTGCGCCAGCTGATCGATCGAGTGGTGACCACCTATACCGCCGCTGGTGTGCAACACGGATACTTCGCCACCGATACTGACGCCGAGATCTTCTCGCAGGAGTTGACCTGGATGCTGTTGCACCAGGTGTTCAGCTTCAATTCTCCAGTTTGGTTCAACGTCGGCACAAGCTCGCCCCAGCAAGTCTCTGCGTGCTTTATCCTCTCCGTCGATGACACCATGGAGTCGATTCTTAACTGGTACCGGGAAGAGGGACTGATCTTCAAGGGTGGCTCGGGTGCCGGCTTGAATCTCTCTCGTATCCGCTCCTCCAAAGAACTGCTGTCTTCCGGTGGTACAGCATCTGGTCCGGTGAGCTTCATGCGTGGCGCAGACGCCTCTGCGGGCACCATCAAATCAGGTGGTGCGACCCGCCGGGCCGCCAAGATGGTTGTCCTTGACGTCGATCATCCGGATATTGCCGAGTTCGTGCAGACCAAGGCTGCCGAGGAACGTAAGATCCGAGTACTTCGTGATGCTGGCTTCGATATGGACCTTGGAGGTAAGGACATCACCTCGGTTCAGTACCAGAATGCCAACAACTCGGTCCGGGTGTCTGATGAGTTCATGCGCGCGGTGGAAAACGATAGCGAATTCGGGCTGCGTGCTCGCACGACTGGCGAGGTCATCGAGATCGTGCGGGCCAAGGAGCTGTTCCGCAATATCACCCAAGCGGCATGGGAATGTGCTGATCCCGGCATCCAGTACGATGACACGATCAATGATTGGCACACGTGTCCCGAGTCTGGGCGCATCACCGCATCCAATCCATGTAGTGAGTATCTCCACCTTGATAATTCAAGCTGCAACCTTGCCTCGGTCAACTTGCTGAAATTCCTTCGCGAGGACCTCACCTTTGACGCTGAGCTGTTCGCTAAAACGGTAGAGCTCGTCATCACCGCGATGGACATCTCGATATGCTTTGCCGACTTTCCTACCGAGACGATTGCGCAGACCACTAGGGCGTTTCGGCAGCTCGGTATCGGCTATGCCAATCTCGGGGCCCTGCTGATGGCTACCGGACACGCCTACGACTCGGACGGCGGGCGCGCGCTGGCTGCGGCGATCACCTCGTTGATGACCGGTACCGCGTACAAACGCTCCGCGGAGCTCGCAGGAGTCGTTGGGCCGTACGAAGGCTATGTTCGTAACGCCGAGGCACACCAGCGGATCATGCGCAAGCATGCCGCCGCCAATGATTTGATCCGCACCTACGACCATAACGACCGGGCCGTTCAGAAGGCTGCTACCAGGGCGTGGCAGGACGGTATTCGAATCGGCGAGAAGAATGGCTGGCGAAATTCTCAGGCCAGTGTGCTGGCACCGACCGGAACTATCGGCTTCATGATGGATTGTGACACGACCGGTATTGAGCCGGACTTCTCGCTCATCAAGTTCAAAAAACTGGTCGGTGGCGGGTCGATGCAGATCGTGAACCAGACGGTACCCAAGGCGCTCACCGCTTTAGGTTACCAGCAGGAGCAGGCTGAGGCGATCATCGAATACGTATCGGAGCATGGCCACGTGATCGATGCGCCCGGGTTGCGCCCCGAACACTACTCGGTCTTCGACTGCGCGATGGGCGAGCGGGCCATTTCGCCGATGGGACATGTCCGGATGATGGCGGCTACTCAACCGTTCATTTCAGGCGCCATCAGCAAGACCGTTAATATGCCCGAAACCGCTACGGTCGCCGACGTCCAGGAAATCTATCTACAATCCTGGAAGATGGGTCTCAAGGCGTTGGCTATTTATCGGGACAACTGCAAGGTGGGTCAGCCACTGTCTACCGGTAAGGCCGGCTCGGCGGTAACGGATAAGGCGGTAGTCGACGCCAGGCCGGTGCGCAAGCGGCTGCCCAAGAAGCGGCCCAGCGAGACGGTATCATTCACCGTCGGCGGCGCAGAGGGTTACCTGACGGCAGGATCGTACCCGGACGGTGGGCTCGGCGAACTTTTCGTGAAGATGTCCAAGCAAGGTTCCACTTTGGCCGGCGTGATGGACGCCTTTTCGATAGCGATTTCGATCGCGTTGCAATATGGAGTGCCGCTGGAAACCTACGTCTCGAAATTCGTGAATATGCGTTTTGAGCCGGCGGGGATGACCGATGACCCGGATGTGCGGATGGCGACCAGTGTGGTGGACTACATATTCCGCCGGATGGCGCTAGATCACCTGCCCAAGGATAAGCGTGAGCAACTCGGTATTCTGTCTGCTGAAGAGCGCACCATGCAGCTATCTACCGACTATGGCGCCGACGCCGGTACCGGCCTCGATATCGAGACACTTCGCGCATCGGTGGATGCCGCTGCGCCCACCCCGCCGGTGCAGGCTCGCCCAGCCCCGGTCTATGTGGGCAGCTCCACCGAGCTGGTGGAACTTCAGTTGGGTAAGGCTGCCGACGCACCGCTATGCATGACCTGCGGGACGAAGATGCGGCCTGCCGGGTCGTGCTATGTCTGCGAGGGCTGTGGCTCGACCAGCGGCTGCAGTTGAGGATGCGTCGATCACCGACCGCGCGGGCTGAATCGCCCTTTCCATGCGCCTCCTCGGCCAGTGGCATGGCGGCGTGCTGAGTCCAGCGTCATGGCGGCATATAGCGTGGCGACAGCCGGCAGCGCTAGTCCACGCAGCGGCGACAGGCCGTAGAGACGCAGCACTGGAGCCTGCGTCACGGCCATCGCCGCCCACGCGCCGAGCCCGGCCACGGCGGGCACTGGCGCCCGCCGTGCCAGCCCCGTGACTGCCGCCACGGGTGGGACGACATAGAGCAGGCCCAGGCCGGTGATCGTGCCGGCGAGCAGCACCGGTGATCGACGCAGCTGGGTGTACGCAGTGCGGACGACCATGCTCCACAGGTCGTTAACGCGGGGATAGGGCCGAATACTGCGGACCTCGGGTGGATCGCTGGTAAACCCCAGCCAGGTCCGCGCGCCCGAACGTTTGAGCAACCGGCCCAGCGCGACGTCGTCGATGAGATCGCCACGGATACGCGACAGGCCCCCGGCGCGCTGCAGCGCGGTACGGCGCAGCAGCACACAGCCGCCGGCGGCTGCCGCGGTCCACCCGCCGGATCGGGCTACCCGCGGGAACGGGTAGATCTGGGCGAAGAAGTAGACGAACGCCGGTACCAGGGCGCGCTCCCAACCAGTGTGAGTGCGCAGCAGGGCCATGAGCGACACCATGTCCCGGTCGTCAGCCATCGCCGTGGCGACCAGCCGCCGCACCGAGGACCGGTGGTGGGCAATGTCGGCATCAGTGAGCAGCAGCAGCTCGACCTCTGCGGCGTCGGCTGCCGCCACGCCGCAGTTAACGGCGTTGAGCTTGCCGGTCCAGCCCGGCGGCGGGGGCGGGGCGGTGAGGACGGTCAGTGATGCTCGACCAGTGCCTCGCTGGGCTAGCGCGTGCGCGACTGCGGCTGTGGCGTCAGTGCTCCCGTCGTCGACCAGCCACACGGTGAGCGAACCTGGATAGTCCTGCTCAAGCAGGGTAGAGAGGGTCTCAGGAAGGACCGCAGCCTCGTTGCGCGCCGGGATCACGACGCCCACGCTCGGCCAGCGATCCGGCTGCGGCGGTTCAACCGGCAGGCGGGTTGAGGTCCGCCAGAAGCCGCCGTGCCCGGCAACCAGGTACGCCCACGCGACAGCGGATGCGATCGCAAGCCGGCCCAGCAACGGCATCCCCTGAGCATCTCACTGCCGTTTTGCCAGCGGCTAGTTGAGTCTCCCACGTCGGCATTAGCGCAACAGTGTGACCCAAGTCACCACGTGCGTAGCCGCAACGATCACGGGGAATGCCTGGGCCCGCCGGCACGAGCGCGTTGTTCGCGCGGCAAGTCGGCGGTTTCGGTGCCACGAGCGAAGACCGAGGTGACGACGTGCCTTTCAGGAGCAAAGGTGAGTTGGATCGCGGCACTACCGCGCATCATGGTGCGGTGGCCGGCGCTGAGCATGTGCTCGACCGGATGTTGTGGAACGTGGAGCATGGCCGGTTTGAGCGAGCCTTGTCGGGGTTAACTGCGGCCGCCGCCCTGGTGACCGGTGCGGAGATTTATCTGGAGCACTACAAAGCCAGCTTCGGCAACAAGTGGATGTGGAGCCCGATCGTGTTAACTCCGCCGCTAGTGGCGGCGGGGATCGGTGGCGTGTACTCCCGGCGCTGCGCCAAGACCGCGTTGCCGTTGACGGCGGCGCTGTACGTGGCCAATGGACTGCTCGGGGAGTACTTCCATGCTCGTGGCGTGGCCCGCAAACCCGGCGGCTGGCGGCTGTACTCCTACAACCTGCCGATGGGTCCGCCGATCTCCGCCCCCAGCATGATGGCCATGGTCGGCGGCATGGGTCTGCTTGCCGCTGCGCTTCGCCGGGAACGGTGAGCGACGTGCCTGATCTGCGCGAACCCGATCATTTGCCGAAACGCCGTCCGGACGGGAAGGCGCTGCATCCATCCTGGCTTCCCCGGCAACGGCGGGGCAGCACACCTCAGATGATCGGCCGCTACCCCGACTTCGACGTGCTCGATGCGGTCGATACCTGGGACGAAGCCACCAAGAAGGTCGTGCTGGCCCGGCTGGACGCACCGGGCCCGCTGCGCTTTTTCACCCCGGCCGAAGAGCCGGTACTGCGCGCGTTCTGCGACACCGCCCTGGCCCAGGACTGCGAACCTCGGGTTCCGGTAGCTGAGATGGTGGACAGCAAGCTTGCTGACGGCCGGCTTGATGGCTACCAGTACGCCGATATGCCCGATGATCGCGACACCTGGCGGCTGGTGCTACGCGGGCTGGACCACACCGCGACCCAGGGCTACCAGTCCGATTTTCCCAGTTGTACCGAAGACCAGCGCGAGGCGATCGTGGCGCAATTCGCGCAGGGTCGGCTCGTCGGCGGCGCGTGGGACGAGCTGAACGTCACCCGTGCCTGGTCGGTGGTGATGCGGGCGGCGCTGTCCGCGTTCTACTCCCACCCCTGGGCGTGGAACGAGATCGGCTTCGGCGGCCCGGCCTACCCCCGAGGATTCATGCGCCTCGGTGGCCCCGGCGCCGACGGCACCGCGGTGCGCGAGCCGTTCGAGAAACCCGGTGCCACAGACGAGGACCCGGTACAGGTCGTCGATTCCTGGCAATGATGACGGGACAGTGATGGGTACGTTCTGGCGGGGCATTCTCAAGGGAGCTATCGGACCCCGGGACAACAACTCCCGCTTCTTGCTCGATGTGCATTCCCGGGATTTGCCGGGCGAGGCCACGATGGCACAGTACCGCGACGATGACGAAGTTGATCTCGTCGTCGTCGGCGCTGGCGCAGGGGGGTCGGTGCTGGCCCAGCGACTGGCCCGGCAGGGCTGGCGGGTGGTGATTCTCGAAGCGGGGCCGTTCTGGCACCCTGACGAGGATTGGGTCTCCGACGAGGCTGGTAGCCACCACCTGTACTGGACCCAGAAGCGGATCATCGGCGGCGCCGACCCGATCGAGCTCGGGAAGAACAATTCCGGGCGTGGGGTGGGCGGCTCGATGGTCCACTACGCCGGTTACACCCCACGGTTCCATCCCAGTGACATGTCCACGTATACCGATGACGGCGTGGGAGCGGACTGGCCGATCGAGTATGAAGACCTGCGTCCGCACTACGAGCAGGTAGAGGCTGAGTTGCCGGTAGCGGGCCAGGACTGGCCGTGGGGCTATCCGCACCGCTACCCGTTTTCCCCGCACCCGGTCTCCGGCGCCGCTGACAAGCTCCGGGAGGGTGCCCTGCGCTGCGGGATCGAGATGCGTGTCGGCCCGGTGGGGATCGTCAACGGTACCTTCGGCAACCGTCCGCACTGCATCTACCGCGGCTACTGCCTGCAGGGTTGTAAGGTCAACGCCAAGGCGAGCCCGTACGTCACGCACCTGCCTGACGCGCTGGACCACGGCGTGGAGGTGCGGGCCAACTGCATGGCCCTTCAGGTAGACATCGAGCAGGACACCGGCTTGGCCCGCGGCGTGGTGTATGCCACCGAAGCCGACGGTGCGCACCGGCTGCAGCGCGCTCGGTACGTCGCAGTTGCCGGGTACTCCATCGAGACCCCGCGGTTGCTCCTGGCCTCGGTGAGCCGGCGATTCCCGCGCGGGGTGTGCAATAACGCCGATCAGGTCGGCCGCTACGTCATGGTGCAGGGCGCTACCCAGACTGCCGGCCGCTGGCCTTACGAGTTGCGGATGTACAAGGCGCCACCGCCGGAAATCTCTAGCGAGCAGTTTTACGAAACCGACCCCAGCCGGGGGTTCGCTCGCGGCTTTTCGATCCAGACGGTGTCCCCGATGCCGATCGGCTGGGCCGAGCACGTGCTGGCCGACGGGCACTGGGGCCGGGCACTGCGCGAGTACATGCGCGACTACAACCATTGGGCCACCATCGGCGTGCTCAACGAGTTGCTGCCGCATCCGGACAACCGGATCACTCTGGCCGACGAGACCGACCAGTACGGCCAACCAGTGGCTCGGATGGACTACACCTTGAGCGAGAACGACAAGGCGAACATGGCGTACTCGACCAAGGTCATCACCGAGATCCTGCATGCCGGGGGCGCTCAGGACGTACTGACCATCCAGCGCTTTGCCCACCTCATCGGCGGCGCCCGGATGGGCAACTCCCCGGAGCACAGCGTCGTCGATGCCAATCAGCGTGCCTGGGCGGTGCCCAACCTGTTCCTCGCCGACGGATCAGTCTGCCCGACGCAGGGCAGCGCCAATCCTGCCCTTACGATCATGGCGATGGCGTCACGGCTAGCCCATCGGATGGCCAGCGGGGCCGCCATGAGCGATGACCCGGCGGCCCGGACCGGCCGCATCCGACACCGTGC
>DASQVU010000522.1:0-3757 GCA_035640615.1 Pseudonocardiaceae bacterium | reverse complement strand
CATCGTCGGGGGCGACGTGGTCAGCTCCGCCCAGATCGTCATCTCGGTGACCGCGCTGGGTGACCTCCAAGGCCGGGCTCCGATCACCCGCGCCGGGGCCGGATCGGGTGACGTGCTCGCCGCGTGCGGGCGGCTGGGCTGGTCTGCCGCTGGTCTCGCCGCCTTGCGCAGCGGTTTGCGATCTCCACTGGAGGCAGTCGGCGCGATGGTGAGTGCCCACCAGGTGCCGGAACCTCCATATGCCGCTGGCCCTCAAGCGGCTGCAGCCGGCGCGACCGCGATGATCGATCTCTCGGATGGGTTACTGGCGGATGCCGGGCACCTCGCCGAGGCATCCGGTGTGGCGATCGACATCGACGCAACGGCCGTGCCGGTGGCCGCCGAGCTTGTCGAGGTAGCTGCCGCGCTGGGTGCCGACGCCGGGCACTGGGTGCTCACGGGCGGCGAGGACCACGCTCTGCTTGCGTGCTTTCCCGCCGCGGTGGCGTTGCCCTCAGGCTGGACCCGGCTCGGCGCGGTGCATGAAGGCGCCGGCGTAACTGTCAACGCCCAACCCTACGAAGCCGCGCCAGGCTGGGCTCACTTCAAGTCCTAACCCCACCGAGCCCCGAAGACACAGGTCTGGATGCAGACTGCGGTTTTTGAGGCCGGCTTTTACCGCAGTCTGCATCCAGACTGCGGTGCTGGGGCTTGGCGGAGCGGGCGCTAGGGTGCTGCCGTGCCAGCGGGTGTGCGGGAGATGGTGGAGATCGGGTGGGCTGACGCGTTAGCGCCGGTGGCTGGCCGGATCGCGGCGGCTGGAGAGTTCCTGCGGGCCGAGATCGCTGCAGGCCGGCGTTACCTCCCCGCAGGGACGAACATCCTGCGCGCCTTCACTCAACCGTTCGACGCGGTGCGGGTGCTTATTGTCGGCCAGGACCCCTACCCGACCCCCGGCCATGCGGTCGGGCTCTCGTTCTCGGTGGAACCGGGCGTGCGGCCGCTGCCGCGCAGTCTCGCCAATATCTTCCGCGAGTACAGCGACGACCTACGGTTACCCACCCCGTCCACCGGAGATCTCAGCGCCTGGGCCGAGCGGGGCGTACTGCTGCTCAACAGGGTGCTCACGGTGGAACCCGGACGCCCCGGTTCGCACCGGGGCAAGGGTTGGGAGGAGGTCACCGAGCAGGCCATCCGGGCGCTGGTAGCACGTCCCGGGCAGCCGCTGGTGGCGATCCTGTGGGGACGGGACGCGCGCACGCTGCGCCCGATGCTGACCGATGTGCCGTGCATCGAATCCGCACACCCATCACCAATGTCCGCTGACCGGGGATTCTTCGGTTCCCGCCCGTTCAGCCGAGCCAACGCCATGCTCGCCGAACTGGGCGCCGATCCAGTCGACTGGACCCTGCCCTGACGGCTGGACCCTGCCCTGACGGCGCGTGAGCGGTCAGGCTCGGGCGACCTTACCGGCCTTCAGGCAAGAGGTGCAGACGTTCAGGCGCTGGCGGTGACCAGGGCTGACTTCGGCCCGAACGGTCTGGATGTTCGGGTTCCACCGGCGATGGGTCCGCCGGTGCGAGTGCGAGACCGACATGCCGAAGCCCGGTCCCTTGCCGCAGACATCGCACACGGCAGCCACGTCACACACTCCCTGGGTTCGTCGTGAGGAGGCACACCCGCGCTCGGGCGGCCCAGTAAGGGTAACCCTGCCGCGCGCGCCGCCGCGCACCGGGGACGACTGGACGACCGGGCGGGTTGCCGATTGGGTAATGTTCGGCAAATCCCCGATGAAGGCGGTGAGAAGCCGCGGTGTTGCAGTCGCTGGACGGGGCGGCGGTCCGTCGCTGGGCAGCTACTTGCTGTGACGCGCTGGCAGCGCACCGTGACGAGATCGACGCGCTTAATGTGTTCCCGGTGCCTGACCAGGACACCGGTTCAAACCTGCTGGCCACCATGCAGGCCGGGCTGGATGCGGTACTGCGAAACCATCATGATGATCGGGAGATCGCACCCGGCAGCGCGGTGGCGATGCTGGCTCGCGGCGCATTGATGGGGGCCCGTGGCAATTCCGGCGTGATCCTGTCGCAAGTGTTGCGCGGCCTGGCGGAGCCTCTGCTGGGTGCCGACCCGAATTCGCGGCCCCCCGCCTGGGATGGTGCGGCGCTGCGCGACGGGCTGTGCCGGGCGGATGAGCTGGCTAGGGCGGCGGTGTCCGACCCGGTGCCCGGAACCGTGCTGACCGTGCTGCACGCGGCGGCGCAGGCGGCTGTCGCGACGCACTCGGACGACCTCGGTGAGGTGGCATCGGCGGCTACCGCTGCCGCGGCCGGCGCGCTGGCCGACACGCCACGCCAGCTAGCCGTGCTGGCCACTGCGGGAGTGGTTGACGCAGGCGGTCGTGGCTTGACCCTGCTGCTGGAGGCGTTGCTGGCCGTAGTGTCCGAGCGCCCCACCGCCGCGATCGTCGCCAGTTCCCCGAGCGCGCCCACCCAGATCTCTAGAGAATGTGGCGGCGGCACGGCCTACGCGTACGAGGTGATGTACCTGCTCGGCGGAGCCGACGATGCTGGGGCCGGCCGGCTGCGGGCTGAACTCGCCACGCTGGGCGACTGCGTGGCGGTGGTCGGTACCAGCCCGACGTGGGGTGGCCCAGCGTTGTGGAATGTGCATGTGCACTGCTCCGATGTGGGCGCTGCTATCGATGCCGGGATACGGGCCGGACGGCCACACTGCATCAGGGTCACGCGGTTAGCCGATCAGGTCGCTGACCACCTGGTGCTCGTCCTGGCCGGCGGAGCCGGCGTGGCGCACCTGTGCCGCCGTGAAGGTGCCCTGACCGCGCCGGCTACCAGCAGTGTTGCCGACCTGAGCGCGGTCATCGCCGCTACCGGTGACCGGCACCTGACCATATTGACCGAACCCTTCGGCGTGGGCGTCGCCGAGACCGCTGCTGCGCAGGCCCGGGATGATGGTCAGGATGTGGTGGTCGTGGTGGCTGCGTCCGCGGTGCAGTTACTGGCCGCTGTCGCGGTGCACGACGGCGCGCGGCACCCGGAGCAGGATCGCGCGGCCATGACCGACGCCGCGACCGCGATCCGCTGCGGTGAGCTCACCCGCGTCCGGGACGGATCCTGCGGGTTTCTTGGCATACTGGGCGGCCAGGTCGTCGCCAACCACCATGACCTGCTGGCGGCGACCCGTGAGCTGGTAGCGCGTTTGCTGGCACCGGGCGGTGAGCTGGTGACCGTGCTGGTGGGTCGGGACGCCCCAGAAGGCGCCACGCGGGCGCTGACCGAGCAGCTGCCCGCCGCGCATCCGAAGGTGGAGGTGATGGTCTATGCAGGTGACGTGCCGGAGCGCGTGTTGGTGGTAGGGGTGGAGTGAGCAGTGGCCGGCCTCGACGATGCGCTGAACAAGGTGCTCGACGCGAAGACGGTGGCGCTACTGGCCCGCGAGCTCGATGTGCACACCGTGGGTGACCTGCTGCGGCACTACCCGCGCCGCTACGCCGATCAGGGACAGCTCACCCCCATCGCCGATCTTGCGGTGGGGGATGACGTCACCGTGGTCGCCGAGATTCGCAGCTGCTCGTCACGCCGGATGCAGTACAAGGACGGCACCATCCAGAATGTGATGATCTTCGATGGCACCCGCACGTTGAACCTGACGTTCTTCAACCAGCACCGGGTGTTACCCAAAGTGTTCACACCCGGCCGCCGGGCATTGTTCGCCGGACGGGTGACAACGTACGGCAAGAGACATACCTTGCAACTCA
>DASQVU010000521.1:0-4416 GCA_035640615.1 Pseudonocardiaceae bacterium | reverse complement strand
CATGGCCACGAAAGATGCCGACTGGGCCGGGGTGTCCCAGGCGCTGAGCCGGCCGGGCAAACTCACCGACACCGTCTACCGGGTGCCTCTGGTGCGCAGCGATCTGGCGGTGAGTTCTCAAGGCGTGGCCGTCAAGCCGGGGCTGTCGCTGGGCGGCTATGCCACGTTCACCCGCTACGCCGACACCGGACTGATGATGGGTGATCTCGTGGTCACCGAGACCGAAGTCCCGAAGGTCATCGACGCCTTGCAGGCCCACGGCATCGAGCTGACCGCGGTACACAAGCATCTGCTGGAGCAGTCCCCACCGGCGTGGTGGATGCACGTGCACGCCATGGGCGATCCGGTCCAGTTGGCCCAGGGCCTCAAGGCCGCACTGGATGCCACCACCATTCCCGCGCCCACACCAGCCCCCGCGGTGCAACCGCCGGTGCAGGTGGACACCGCGGGCATCGACGCTGCGTTGGGTCGCAAAGGCAGCGCCGATGGCGGCATCTACAAGTTCACCGTGGCCCGCAACCAGACCATCACCGGCGGCAACCATGTCTTGCCCGCCGGGTTGGGGCTGACCACCAGCATCAACTTCCAACCCGTAGGCACAGGCAAGGCCGCGATCAACGGTGACTTCGCCCTGACCGGCGAGGAAATCAACAACGTCATCGCCGCCCTGCGCAAGGGGGGTATCGCCATTGTCGAGGTCCACAATCACAGCCTCGATGAGCAGCCCCGCCTGTTCTACCTGCATTTTTGGGCTGTTAATGACGCGGTGACCCTGGCCAAGGCGCTGCGCCCGGCGCTGGATGCCACCAACGTCAAACCCGCCAGCTGACATCAGTGCGCACCACTGGCTGTGCATTGCCAGGGACTCGCAATTCCCGCGGTTGACCTACTGAACTGTGGGATACCGGCAGCCCAGGAAGGTTCGATGATCTTTAGTGTGATGCACATTCTGCTGACCGCGGCGATTACCGGCGCACTCGCGTTGATCCTCGCGCTGTGGCGGCTGCCGCGCACCGCGTGGCCCGACATCCTCGCTGTCACGGTGCTCTCTGGGGTTGCGGTGTTGTTGTGGCGGCTATCAGCGAACATGCCCGCGCTCAACGACGACGGACTGCCCGGCTTTTCCGCCAACGACTGGGCCGCCCCGGTGTTGACCTTTGTGTTCCTGAGCGTGTTCGCCGATCTGCGGGCCCCCACCGATCCCGACCACTACCGCCAAGCCCGCGCGCTAGCCACCCTCGCCGCCCTGGCCGTCAACGTCATCACCATCTGACCTAACGCCGAGCATGCGCATCACCCGGTTTCCGAGACAGGAGGGATCACGACATGGCGCCCACTCAACGCCCCACCGCACCGGTCGAGGTCCCCACGCTGCGGCGCTGGCGGTGGGCAGTCACCGCCATCACTGTGCTCGCCACGGTCGTCATCACCGCCGCGGTGAGTACCGCCTGTGGCCGCGCATCCCCACCTGTGGGACCGCCGCTGCACCCCGTGGGGCAGATCCCGCTTCCCGGCGATAGCTCACGCTTTGACTACGCAGCCTGGACCCAAAGCGCGGCCTGCTGTTCATCGCCCACCTCGGCGCGAGTCAGGTCATCGAAGTCGACGTGCACGCCCATCGGGTGGTACGCACCATCAACAACCTCTCGCAGGTCCACGGCGTGCTGGTCGTCCCCGAGCGCCACCGGGTATACGCCACCGCCACGGGCACCAACCAGATGGTCGCCCTGGACGAGGACACCGGAGCCGAACTCGGGCGTGCTCTCACCGGGAACTACCCCGACGGCCTGGCCTACGACCCGCAACAGGCCACCGTGTGGACCACCAACGAATCCGGCGGCTCCGACACCATCGTTGACGCCGCTACCTACCGAGTGCGCGGCACCGTGGACCTGGGCGGTGAGGCCGGCAACGTCGCCTACGACCCGGGCAACCGCATGATGCTTGTCGACGTGCAATCCCACAACAACCTGGCCGTCATCGACCCCGCCAGGTTGGCGGTCGTGCGCCAGGTGCCGTTACCCGGCTGCCAGCACGACCACGGACTGGCCCTCGACCCGGTGGATCGGCTGGCGTTTGTTGCCTGCGACGGAAACGCCACGCTACTGACTGTCGACCTGACCACCTGGCAAGTCACCGGGTTTAACGCGGTCGGTGCCGACCCCGACGTGCTGGCCTACGACCCCGCCGCGCATCGCCTCTACGTCGCCGCCGAAAGCGGCGACGTCACCACCCTGGACAACCATCATCGGCAGCTGATGGTCATCGCCCGCGAACACGTCGGCGAGGATGCCCATGTCGTCGCCGTTGACCCCACTACCGGCCACAGCTACTACCCCGTGCCCACCGGACCCCACGGAGGCCCCACCCTGCTGGAAAAGGCTGCACCGTGATGGCCCGGCCTCGGCTGTGGCACTCCCGTGAGTCACTGTCTCAGTGGACCGCCCAACCAGTCGTACCCAGCAGGCGCCCGCAAGATGACGGTGACGGCCAGGACGGCCTGGGCGCGCGTGGGTTCGCCGTGGCGCTGCCACGGTGCGCCGGGGCGGCACCGTGCTGTTGGACAGCATCACCGTCAAGATCGCGGCCGGGGCATGCACCGCGGTGGTGGGTCCCAGCGGTGCGGGCAAATCCACGTTGCTACGGGTGCTCAATCAGCTGGACGAGCCCGACACCGGACGGGTGTGCTGGCAGGGCACCCCGCTGCCCGACATGGACGCACCGGCCCTGCGGCGGCGGATCGGCCTGGTTGCCCAGCAGCCGGTGTTGCTGGCCGAGCGAGTGCTCGACGAGCTGTGGGTGGGGCAGCCGCGGCTGACCGGCCAGACCGCCAAGCAGCTGCTGAATCGAGTGGGGCTGGCGGAGACGTTTGCTAAGCGGCGCAGCGCGGAGCTGCCCGGTGGCCAAGCCCAGCGGGTGTGCCTGGCACGAGCGCTGGCCGTGGAGCCTGAAGTATTGCTGCTGGACGAACCGACTACAGGCCTAGACGCCGTCAACGCGTCGACGGTGGAAAAGGTGATTCGCGGCTTCGTCACAGCAGGCGGCACCGTAATAGTGGCCAGCCACGACGCCACGCTGGTAGCTCGGGTGGCCCAGCAGGTGTTGCTGCTCGACGGTGGCCGGCTGATGACTATCGGGCTGCCCACGGATATCGCCTCGTGGGGAATGCGGTGACGCCCGGGGTCAGCGTGCCCAGCTGGACCGGGGTTGCGCTGTCGGTTGTGCTGGTGGCCCTGACCGCGGGACTGGCCTACCACCAGCACCTCGGGCTAACCCGACCGCTGTTGATCGCTTCCGCTCGCGCTGGCGTGCAGCTCGTTGGCGTCGGTGTGCCCCATCAACGCCCGGCGTTGCGCACCGCGCTGCTGCCGGCCATCGACTCCACCAAGGTGGTCGGGCTGATCAGTTCAACGGCGCGATGACCGGGCTGATCCTGGCCGGTGTCGACCGACTGACTGCGATCCGCTACCAGATCGTCGTGATGTACATGCTGCTAGCCGCCACGGCCTTAGCCGCGCTGATCACAACCCGGCTAGCAGAGCATTCGCTGTTCGACCACGCACACCGCCGGCTCACCGACACCAAGACGAGCTAGCCGCACGGTTCTAACCGGTGTCACGGTTTCGACAGAAAAGAGCGCTGGACACGCCAGGTGCGGATATCAGTCGAACCGGTCGCGATACTCTTGCTGCTAGCTGGACTTACGAAGCTTACGAAGCCGCGTTCGGTTTGGTCAGATCGCCAGGGCCAGTTCGTCGAAGGCGGCCGCCACCGGCAGGGTGGCGGCCGCCTCAACACCGAGTTTCGTAGTGGCCGCGGCGTATGTTCTGGATGAACGCATGCCCAGGGATGCCAATCCTGGCTTGGTGGTCGCGTGTGACGCCATGCATCGGTCGCAGGTGCGCTTCGCCTGCCACGTGGTTGGCTCCATTCGGTTATTGGCGTAAGCCTCCGTACCGTGCCACGCACCCGGGGCTAGCTCATGAACAACGTTCAGCCAACGGAGGCGCCGGTGTCTTGGTCAGCAAGTCTTGCCTTGGCGCAATTGACGTTCGATCGTGCGACGGCAGGCCACTGTCACTTCAATTGGCAACCCTAGCTGCTCCAGCTGCTGGTGCAACAGTGTCGCGTTACCCGCTACCGGAGAAAGCGCCGAGCTGGGATTCGCGGTCTGCGCTAAGCCTCATGTTGGCGGTCCATTGAAGTTCTATGGTGTCACCTTTTTGCTGTGCCGTGGTGGCGTTGCGTGGTCCTAGGCAGTCGGCGGGGAAGTCCGAATAGTTCATGTTGCGGACCGCGGGGAAGTAAGCGGCTGGTTTCGTGATCGCGTTAGGGCTTTCCAGCGATGGTATGTATGCTGAGCACCACGCCACGATTGTGCCGTGGCGAAGTAGGTGTCCGGTTACGGTAATAGGC
>DASQVU010000520.1:0-4308 GCA_035640615.1 Pseudonocardiaceae bacterium | reverse complement strand
ACGGCAAGTGCCATCACCGCGCGCTTATCGAGGGCGCTTCTGATCTTGCCCCACAATCCGAAATTCACAACTGCCCCGAACCCTTGCGGAGCCCACTCGGGGTTTCTCGGGTGAGCTAACACCTAACGCTATCGGCTCCCTTTTCCCGGTTATGGCCTCCTCCGGCCCGCTCGCCCACCTGATTGGCGAGTCGACATCAGCCTAGCCGGGGCGCTGGGCGTGTCAGTGACTTCGGTGGCGGGGCCACGTAACAAAAGTCACGTGGTAGTTGGTCATGACGCGGTGGGGTTCCAGGATCGGCCGTGCAGCCCCGCCGGGTCGAGGGCATCTTCTGACATTTGCGTGTCGCTACTCGGATGCGCGCACCACAGTCGCGAAGGCTAGCTCATATCTAAAGCATCCGTGGGGCGAGTCGTTCTAACCGGGCAGTGGTTGATAGGGCGAGGTATCAGCACGCCGCCTTGTGCCTCTTGTACATGTGGAATGGCTGCTGGCGTCTTCGTCTACCGGGGGACAGTGTGAGTTCTGCAGGGAAGCCTGCCATGCGGTGCTCGTTCACCGCGTGGCGGCGATGCCGGGGACGTTAACGGAGCTGTCGGGGCCACCGGCACTCATTCGGGAATTCCCGAATCCTGGTGCTCGAGCTTTATGGGCCGCCGCGCTGCTGCGCTGAGCGTGGCGACACAACGGCCACTGCGCACGCACCGATAGCAGGGCCGGGATGTTCTGGTCGTGGCGCGTCGATCTCCTTGAGGTGGAGTCAGCGGTGCAGGGAGGTGCAAGTCAATGGTGATGACAACGGAGCGTCGGCCGGGGACAAGCCGGGCTGAGCAGACGCCGTTGGTCGCGCAATCCGGGATCCCGCGCAAGGTGACGGTCGGTACGGCACTGGTCGGTGTCGACGTCGAGGTACCGCTGGTGACAGGCGGTGTTCGGCGTTATGTCAATCTCGACTACCCAGCCAGTGCGCCCTGCTTGGTGGCGGTTAGGCAGGCAGTCGACGCGTTGTTGCCGTGGTATTCCAGCGTGCACCGGGGTGCTGGGTTCAAATCACAGCTAGCTACCGAGGCCTATGAGGGCGCCAGGGCTGCCGTGCGCAGCTTTGTTCAGGCTCGTTCAGATGATTGCGTGCTGTTCACCCGCAACACCACCGACGCGATCAACCTGCTGGCCTCGGCGCTACCCTCTAGCGCCGCAGTGGTCGCCTTTGCCTCGGAGCACCACGCCAACCTGCTGCCGTGGCGTCGCCGTGATGTCACGTTCCTCCCGGTACCACGCAGCCCGGAAGATGCCCTCGAGCGCCTCGACCAGGCGCTGCGCTCGATCCAAGCCGCTGCGCGGCTGGTCGCGGTGACCGGTGCGTCAAATGTGACCGGTGAGATCTGGCCCTACCCCGAGATCGCTCGCCTTGCACACCGGCATGGCGCACGAGTCCTGCTCGACGCTGCGCAGCTGGCCCCGCACCACCCGATCAACATCACCACCTCAGAAATCGACTACATAGCAATCTCGGGACACAAGCTTTACGCGCCCTTCGGTGCCGGTGCTCTGATCGGACGGTCTGACTGGTTGCGCTGTAGCGAGCCGTTTTTGGCCGGAGGTGGTGCGGTCGACTACGTGCGGGTGGATGACGTGCTGTGGGCCGAGCTGCCCGACCGGCAGGAGGCGGGTTCACCCAATGTGCTCGGCGCGGTCGCGCTCGGGGTGGCCTGCCGCACCCTACAAGCTGCAGGCATGGAGCACCTGGCCACCGCGGAGTCCGCCCTGCTCAAGGCGGCCCGAACGGGTATGGCCGCCGTTCCCGGGGCGCAGTCCTACCACCTGTGGCCTACTGAGCACCCGCGCATCGGGGTGTTGCCGTTCAACCTGCGTGGCGTTTCCTACGCCACGCTCGCAACGATCCTCAGCGCTGAGTACGGCATTGGCGTACGCCACGGCTGCTTCTGCGCACACCCACTGATGATCCACCTGCTGCGTATCGACGACGCGCGCGCCCGCAACATCGGCGCCGATCTGCGAACCGGCCGACCCACCACAGTGCCCGGGGCCGTGCGGCTCAGCGTCGGACTAGGCACCACGACCGAAGACATCAGTCGGTTAATCGATGCTATGGGAGCGATCGCCAGCTACGGTGCTGCCTGGCGCTACCAGACTTCTGCTGACGGCACACACTGCTGGCCCGACCCCGACCCCAGACCACGGCCCACAGTGCCGTTTGACCTCTTGCGAATCACCACAGCCTGAATCCGCAGAAATGAGATACCGTCGCGCCGTAGAAGATCACCTTGTTGACCATCTACTTCATACATATCTGATGAGCTTGGTAAGCAACTCTTGGTAAGAGTTGTCGAATCGCTAGTCTGGCGGTTGAGCACGTGGTCAACGGCGACTGCGGTGCCAGCGGGCCATCGATCCACGGGATTCGCCCGCTGTTGTGGACGAGCGCGGCGGAACAGGTGCGGCTCCGGGTCGTGGGTGAATAGAGGTGTTCGGTAGAAACTGAGCTACCTATTCGGCGTGGCGAGGACTGGGGCGTCGTCGACCGCCGACCTCCGGCTGATGCGTTCTCTCGCTGTGCGCCGCGTACCGTGACGGTGTCGAGGGCAGGGAAGGCGGCCGACGGATGCGGGTGCTGACGTGGAACCTGTGGGGCCGCGGCGGCGACTGGCGCCGCCGCCGCGACGCAATCGCCACGGTCATCGCCGAGTCCGCCCCTGACGTGTGCGGTCTGCAGGAGGTGTGGGACGCCCCGGACGGCAACCTCGCCGCCGATCTGGCCGAGCGGCTGGACCTGCGGTGGTGCTGGGTGTGTGCGCACCCGCCGCGTCCCGAGGATGGGGTAGCGATCGGGAACGCGGTACTGACCAAGTGGCCGATCGTGGCCGTCGAGGAATTGGAGCTGCCCACCCGGGGCCTCGCCGAGCGCCGGGTTGCGGTGTGCGCCCGGGTCGCGGCCCCCACCGGTGTGCTGCCGTTCGTCACCACGCACCTGACGTACCGGCCCGGTGGTTCGGCGATCCGGCTCGAGCAGGTCCGTGCCCTGGCCGGGTTCGTTGCCGAGCAGGCCGGTGACTGTGCGTATCCACCGGTCCTGACCGGGGACCTCAACGCCGAACCGACCTCCGATGAGCTGCGCCTGCTCGGCGGCCTGCTCACCGCCCCCGCGGTTCCCGACCTGGTGCTGCTGGACGCATGGCGCTATGCCCCACCGGACCATCCCGGCTTCACCTGGGACCGACGCAACGGACATCAGCAGCACAGCATCATTCCCGACTCCCGCATCGACTATGTGTTGGTGGGGTTGCCGCAGCACGACCGGGGCCGGATCGAGACCGTCCGGCTAGGCGGCAATGCACCGGTAAACGGCGTGTGGCCATCCGACCACTTCGCGGTAATCGCCGACTTGTCCGAGTGACAACGCGCTCTCGCGGCATCATACGGTCGGCAATCACCAGCGCGGCATAACACGACTTGGGTATAGGTAGGTCTTGGTGAGGTTTCTGGCAGCGGTGGTTTCGCGCGACTTGCCCCACATCCCGGCATTTGCTCGTCATGATCGTTGTTCATAGTGGGATAGCGCTTTATGAGGTCGCATCGCCTAGCCGAGGTTGCGTAGTCAAACGGTTTCCACTCATTGCGGTTCATCACCCGCTGCGACGAGGTATTGCTGCTGGACACTGTCCTGATAGGTGACAGTGCCTAGGTTGCGGTAACTTTGAAGATGCGGATGACCGGACCGATATGGTCGTCAAAGATTGCGACTTGAGGTAGTTGCCGGAACAGCCGCTGATAGGTGGCCGCGTCGTCGGGGTAGGTCTTCGGTGAAACGGCCGTACATCCCTATCGCTGGCCACCACGTAGCCTCCGCGGCGGTGGGCAGTCGATGACTCGGCCGCAGGGAATCGCCTTGTATCGAGCGGGGTTTAGCCACGGGTCGTAGGGCTCGATGAGCACGGTCGTGGCGGGTGTGTGTGCTGGTCGAGCCAGTGCTGTGCAGCATTCCAGGTAGATGGTGGCGGATAGGGGAGCCTGACCACCGCTCCGATGACGAGCACCGCGACCGCGGTGCCGGCGGCGGCAAACCCCACCGCTCGGTGATGGTGCGTGCACGTCATCTCAGCGGTTGGATGGCCAAGGCGCCAAGCACCGCCAGCGGTGGCAAACCCAGCATGATCGTGCGGTCGTTGCGCACGGCCTGCATGGCGACTACCGCGCTGTAAACGACGGGGAAGCTAGCGAGCACGACCGCGATACCCCACCGCTGCCGATCACACATCGTGACCGCCGCTACCGCGATGAGAGCCAGCG
>DASQVU010000519.1:0-2505 GCA_035640615.1 Pseudonocardiaceae bacterium | reverse complement strand
CGCCAACTGAGGGAGCCGGTAGATGCCGCTACAGCTGGAGGATTACGGCCTGATCGGCGATACCCAGACCGCGGCGTTGGTGGGCTATGACGGCTCCATTGACTGGCTGTGCCTGCCGCGGTTTGACTCCGGGGCCTGCTTCGCCGCGTTGCTCGGAGACCACCAGCACGGCCGGTGGCTGCTGGCGCCCGCTGGAGGCCACCGCGCTGCCGGGCGCCGCTACCGCCAGGACACCCTGGTCTTGGAGACTGATTTCCGCACCGCTGAGGGTGCGGTGCGGGTGATTGACTGCATGCCAATCCGGGGTGAGCGCCCGGAGGTGTTGCGCCGGGTCGAAGGCCTGTCCGGGCGCGTGCGGATGCGCAGCGAGCTAGTGCTACGCCTGGACTACGGCCACGTCGTGCCGTGGATCCGCGAAGTCGGGCGGCGTAGCTCGGCGTTTGCTGGGCCAGACACGCTGACCCTGGACTCCGATGTCGAGCACCACCGCCACGGCCACGACGTGGTCGCCGAGTTCTGTCTCGACGAGGGCCAGCACGCCGAGTTCCGGCTGACCTGGTCTAAGCCCCGCGACCAGCCACCCGAGCACGTTGATGTGGGCAAGGGCATCCAGGCCACCGAAACCTGGTGGCGCGACTGGGTCTCGCGCGGTCGCTATGACGGGCAGTACCGCGACGCGGTGGTTCGCTCGCTGATCACGCTCAAGGCGATGTCCTACCATCCCAGCGGGGGCATCGTCGCCGCGCCCACCACGTCACTGCCAGAGAAGCTAGGCGGGGTGCGTAACTGGGACTATCGATTCTGCTGGATCCGCGACGCCACGTTCACCCTGCTGGCGCTGCTCGGTGCCGGATACGAGGCCGAGGCAGTGGCCTGGCGGGACTGGCTGCTGCGCGCGCTGGCCGGGCGCCCCGAGCAGATGCAGCTGATGTATGGGGTCGAAGGCGAGCGTCGGCTCACCGAGTACGAGCTGGACTGGCTGCCCGGCTACGCCGGCTCCCGCCCGGTGCGCGTGGGCAACGCCGCCTCTACCCAGTTTCAGCTCGACGTCTACGGCGAGCTGATGGACGCCTTGCACCAGGCCCGCACCCACGGCATCCCCCCGGAGGAATCGGCGTGGCAGGTGCAGCGAGTGTTGCTGGAATTTCTGGAAGGGCACTGGCGCGACCCGGACGAGGGCATCTGGGAAGTCCGCGGACAGCGCCGACAGTTCACCCACTCCAAGGTGATGGCCTGGGCAGCGGTGGACCGCGCGATACGGGGTGTAGAGGACTTCGGGCTGGACGGACCGGTGAACGACTGGAAGCGGCTGCGCGCGGAGATCTTCGACGAGGTCTGCCAACGCGGCTACGACCCCGAGCGCAACACCTTCACCCAGTACTACGGCTCCCGCGCACTAGACGCCGCGCTACTACTGATCAGCTCGGTCGGGTTCCTGCCCGCTACGGACAAGCGGGTCCTGGGCACCATCGAGGCGATCGAAAAGCAGCTGTGCCAAGACGGCTTCGTGCAGCGCTACACCATGACCGAACAAACCCAACACCTCGACGGGCTACCGCCAGGTGAAGGCACGTTCCTGCCCTGCACGTTCTGGCTCGCCGATAGCTACCTACTGGCCGGGCGGGTGGACGAAGGCCACGAGGTGTTCCAGCGACTGCTCGGGCTGCGCAACGACCTCGGGCTGCTGTCTGAGGAATACGACACCCACACCCGCCGACTGATCGGCAACTTCCCCCAAGCGCTGACGCATCTGGCGCTGGTCAACACCGCGCTGGACCTGCACTCCAACCAAGGGCCAACCCACCGCCGGGCCCACCCCGGGCGGCAACGGTGAACGGGCCCGTCGAGCCCTCGGCCTAGCGGGCCTCCCCAACTGGTGAGCTCGCGTATTCAACGGTCGCCAGTCCTTGTGAAATCGCCGGGGGCGTAACAACTGCAAGTGACCCCGCTTTGGGTGGCGATCTTGGCTGTGGTGACGGGGTGATAGCTAAGGACGTCGGCGACGATGGGTGTTGGCATTTCCCGGGCGTGCTGGCAGATCGCGGCCGTGCGAGCGGTGCGGGTGGGGACCGAGCTTGTGGGCGAGAGCGGCGCTGCGCTCGGACCCACCACAGGCCCACCCCGCGCGATCCTCCAGACCGATCTCCGGTGGCAGGCCGTAAGGGGACAGGTGGGTGTCCGGATAGGGATCGAACCTCCAGACGACCGCTGTGACGTTTAACCCCATCCAGATAGCCACGATAATGGTCTGGATCACCAGGTAGCGGCCAGTGCCCAGAAACCGGGCAACCCGCTCGGAGAAGCGGGCAAACGAGTCGGGATCGATCGTGGGCCGCCGCAAGCCGACCGACCGTGGCCGGTCCAGACGGCGACCTGAGTACAGCTCGGGCATCGCTACCACCGTAGGTACCAACGGCGACGCCACGCCACCGTTGGGTTTCGGCCCTTGGTCGACCGCACCAACGATATCGATCGGCGTGGTCGGTCGTCAGCTGTCCGGTCCAG
>DASQVU010000518.1:0-10765 GCA_035640615.1 Pseudonocardiaceae bacterium | reverse complement strand
CGGAGGACGAGGATCAGATCCACCGCGCCCTCACCGAGCACGGCAACGTATGTCGCGTCATTTATTTCCGCTCGCTGTACATCGGTCCGGAAGACATGCTGGTGGAGCTGCAAGTGGCGTTCCGGCGCGACGAGCCCTTCGCCGAGGTGGCGCGAACCATCGAAGCGATGGAGCGACATCCGGGGACGGCTGCCGAACGCGCGGGTGGCTGCCATGAGCCGGGCATCAACCTGTCCGAGGATAAGTACGACCTACCGCCTTACCAGCAACCCGATCAGCGAGACTGACGTCAGGTTGGTCGCGAGCGTATTTCCCAGAATGCAGGCCCGATAGGTTCGATGAAATCACCCCGGGCGACGAAGTAACCCTCATCGTTAACCGTGATGGGCAGCTGCGGAAGCGGCCGGGTAGCTGGGCCAAAAATCGGTTTCGCCCACTCGGTCATAAGGAATTCCGACTGGTGGCAGGGACACAGGCTGATGTGGTTCTGGGAATCGTACAGCGACGCCGGGCAGCCCAGGTGCGTGCATACCTTGGAGAAGGCGTAGTAGTCGCCGTAGTTGAAATTCTCTTGGCCCGGGCGTTTGACAATCTTTGTGCCTGGCTTGAATCGGATCAGCATGACCGGGGCGTCGGAGGCGCGCTCGGCGGCGCGCAGCAGTTCCTCGTTGCCGCGGTCAGTTTGGCGATAGGGGAACACGGTCACCATCGAGCCCGGTTCCATGTCCTCCGGGCGGACCCGGGCGATCTCCCCGAGAACACCGGTGTCCGTGCGCAGGTAGACGGTCTCCCCGTTCAGCGGCTTCCAGCCGGTAGTCCACAGCGGGGCCTGGTCGCCGCCCCGCCACGGCTGGCGGACGAAGGGGCCGATCGCCAGGACACCGGCCGAGACACCGAACAGCCCCGCCGCGCCGAATGCCAGCCTCCTGAGCAGCGAACGGCGCGGCAGGCCGATGTCCTCGGCAGCCTCCGAATACTGGGCCACCACGGTCTTGCGCGTCATCTCGTCGGAGGGGCCATCGTGGCGCTGCTGGACCGCGACCTCGTCCGGGAAGAATCTGCGCACGTACACGATCAGGCCGAAGCCCAAGGCGAGCAGGGTCAGCGCAAAGGTGCCTCCAACGACCGGGGTGTAGAGCGCGTACCAGATGTATCCGTCCTGGAACGGGTTGACGTAACGCTGCGGCCAGACGCTGAAGGTGATCACGAACGCGATCGCGGACAGCGCGGAAAGCGAGAACCACGCCGCGACGACGCGCTCCGACCGCTTTTCGGCCTTGGTGCCGGGTACCGGCCATTGGGGGGGTTTGGCGACCACTGTGGTGTCGCCGGACTCGTCGGCGAGCCGGGCGAGCTGCTCGCGGCTCATGTCGTTGGGATTGGGTGACCCGTCTGTGCTCACGACTTCGCTCCGAACCACACCGTGATGGCGACCAGCGCTGCCATCCCGATGACGAAAGCGGTCATGCCTTCCGCGGACGGGCCTATGTCGCCGAGGTTGTACCCGCCGGGGCTGTTTCGCAAGCCGCGGATCGACAGCACGTAGGCGATGATGTCCTTTTTCTCCTGCGGAGTGAGGGTGCGGTCACCGAACTTCGGCATGGCCGACGGACCGGTGAGCATCGCGGCGTAGATCTGCTCCGGGGTGGCCTCGTTCAAGATCGGAGCGTACTTGCCATGGGTGAGTGCGCCACCCCGGCCGGTAAAGCTGTGGCAGGAGGCGCAGTTGAGCCGGAATGCCTCGGCGCCGCGCGCTGGGTCGTCGCCGATCAGCTCCGCACCGCGCTGCGCCGGCAGTGTCGGGCCACCCCCATGTGCCTGCACGTACGCAGCCAGCGCGTCCAGGTTCTGGCGGCCCTGAGCGGTTTCCGGGTCGAACTGCGGCTCTGGGGCCTTGCGGTGTCCTTCCGCTTCCTCCCGGGCCAGTGGCATCCGACCGGTGGACACCTGGAAGAAGACCGCGGCTTCACCTACCCCGATCAGGCTCGGGCCGCGGTTCGGCACCCCCTGCAGGTTCGTTCCATGGCAGGTGATGCAGGCGTTGTTGTAGAGCTGCTCGCCGCGGGCGACTTGGGCGGTATCGGTTTGGACCTGGGCCGTGGCGAGTTGCGGGTGCGGGGAAAGCGCCGTATACAGGCCACCGGTGCTCAGCAGGCCGATTCCCACCGCGAGAGCACCGGCGATCCTGCGGCGCGGCTTGCCGCGTAGCCGCCAGCCGCGTGGACCCGGTGGTGTGCTGGTCATGGATTCCATGGCGGGCGAGAAATAGCCAGTGCCGGCGTCGTTAAAACCGCACGGCGGTGGCTCGTGCTCTGGGATTTGAGCGCGGATGGAAGTTGACGACGCACCCCCGATCCTGCATCGCCCACGGCGCTACGCCGCCGGGACCGCTGTGCACAGAAGGTAGCAACCCGGCCGCCGCCTCGCACGGCGTGCGACGGTTTGCGCCCCGCGGTACGTTTTTCAGGCTGGCCCACGGTGTGCCTCTCCGGCACGTTTAAACCGCGCCGTCGGGGGGGATTGGGGGCGAGGCAACTGCGGGCGGCCAGTTTGGCGTCCGCCACCGTCTCACTTCCCGGGCCCAGTCCGGACTCGCCACGAGGAGGCACCCGTGCCCTTCCGTATCGTGTTCGACCAGGCCCTGACCTGGTGGGCGGCGATTGCCGCGGGGGTCTTTTTCTTGGTCTGCGTCATTTTGCTCGGCGCGATCGCGATTAACCGGGCGAAGCGGCGGGAGAAGCTGCCGTTTTCCGCGCACAAGAACACCCCGCTGGAGCTGGGTTACGTGGTGGCCCTCGCGCTTATCGTCGGCGGCCTGGTGTTTGGGAGTTTTTGGTGGAATTCCCGGCTGCACAACGGCGTGGGGCTCGCTCGGGCCGAAGCCACATCCCCCGCCGCGCGTATCAACGTGACCGGCTACCGGTGGTGCTGGCAGTTCGCGTACCAGTCCGCACCGGTGACCGTAACCGGCCAGTGCACGACAGGTGACTTTCCCACCGTGGTAGTACCGGCCGGTCAGCCGGTGGAGTTCAACCTGACCTCAGGCGATGTGGTGCACGCCTTCTGGTTACCCGACTTCGCCATCAAGCGCGACGCCTACCCAGATCACGTCAACACGCTGCGGGTGATGTTCCCGCAGCAGGGCCGGTGGCGGGGACGCTGCTCGGAGTACTGCGGGACCCATCACATGACCATGGACTTTTACGTGCAAGTGGTCTCGCCGGAGCAATACCAGCAATTCCTGCACAGCGGCGGGACCACGTTATGACCGCCACGGCCGACCGGCCGGTGCCCGCTTCGCCAGCGGCAGGAGCCGGCGGGCAGCCCGGCTCGATCGTTGGGGTGCTGGCCAGCACTGATCACAAGCGGATCGGGCTGCTGACGCTGGGTACGGCACTGGTCCTGATGCTAGTGGCCGGCGGCTTGGCGTTGACCATGCGGGCACAGCTGGTCCAGCCGCAGCTGCACGTGCTGAGCAACGACCGGTATGACCAGTTCTTCACCATCCACGGCTCGGTGATGATCTTCATGGTCATGACGCCGTTTGCCATCGGGATGGGCCTTTACCTCGTCCCGTTGCAGATCGGCGCCCCGAACGTCGCCGCGCCGCGGACCACCATGTTTTCCTACTGGCTGTACGTCACCGGCGCGGTAGCGATGCTGTCGGGGTTTTTCACCGATGTCGGAGCGGCCGACCATGGCTGGTACGCCTACCCACCGCTGTCCACCAGCAGGTACACCCCCGGCCAGGGGGTGGATTTGTGGATCGTCGGGGTGGCGCTGGCCGGCCTGGGTATGCTGATCATGGCCGGTACCGTGCTGTGGACGGCGCTGCTCAAGCGCGCACCGGGCATGACCATGCTGCGCATGCCGGTGTTCACCTGGTCGGTGGTGGCCGCGAACCTGATGGTGATCGGGTCGTTCCCGTCGTTGCTGGCCGCAGACGGGATCCTCGCGATCGGCCGGGTGCGCCCGGACCTGTTCACCCACAACGCGTGGAACATCGGCTACCAGGACGTCTTTTGGTTTTTCGGGCATCCCGTGGTCTACGTGATGTTCTTCCCGTACGTCGGTGCTGCGGCTGAAGTGCTGGCCACCTTCGCCAGCCGCAAGTTCTTCGGCTACAAGTTCTTCGTGATCAGCCAGTTGCTGTTCGCAGCGCTGTCCATGAGCGTGTGGGGCCATCACATGTTCACCACCGGGCAGTCGGCGAATGACTACTTCTCGATGACGTCGATCGCGCTGGTGATCCCGGCGGGAATCGAGTACTTCGACATGCTCGCCACGCTGGTCGGCGGCCGGCTGCGGTTCCCCACCGCGATGCTGTTCGCGCTGGCCTTCATCCCGCAGTTCCTCGTCGGTGGGCTGACCGGGATCATGGCCGCGACCCCGGCGCTGGACTACCAAATCCAGGACAGTTACTTCCTGGTGGGGCACTGGCATTACACGTTGGCCGCCGGGAGCCTGTTCGGGTTGTTCGCCGGCGTGTATTTCTGGTTCCCCAAGGCCACCGGCCGGGTGCTGCACGAGGGGCTGGGCAAGGTGCACTTCTGGCTGTGGTTCGTCGGCACCAACCTGACCTTCCTGCCGTTCTTCTGGCTGGGCTTCCACGGGATGCCGCGGCGTATCCCCACCTACCTGCCGAACGACGGATTCACCACCGAGAATCTGATCTCCTCGATCGGCGCCGGACTGCTGGGTTTGGGCGCCATGGTGTTCATTCTCAACGTGGCGGAAACGTTGGGGCGCCCCCGCACCGCGCCGCCAGATCCGTGGGAGGGGCACACCCTGGAGTGGGCCACCTCCTCGCCGCCGCCGACCTTCAACTTCAGCCTGCGTTACCCGGTCCCACCGGTGCGCAGTTACGCCCCGCTGCTCGACCTGCGTGAGGAGGAGCAGCACGCCCGGGCGGGTGCGGGATGATGAAGCTGAAGCCAGCACATGCGGTCGTCGGCGCGTGGGCCGCAGCCAACCTCGTGCTCGCCCTGGTTCACCTCGGGTTCCATCCCCGGTCGTTGCCGTTCTTTCTCTACATCGGCGGTACCGCCGTCGTCGCAGGGTTCGGGCTTGCTGTCCTGCTGGCCGTGCGTGCCGGTCGGGTAGGGGCGCAGCAGCGACAACCCAGGCGGGCGAGCGCTGCGGTCCTCGCGGTGATCGGAGTCGCGCTGGGCCTGGCCGGCTTCGCCTACGGCTGGTGGCTGTCCGCGCTCGCGTTCTACCCAGTGGCGCTGGCGGCGTGGGTACTGCGCGGCGAACGGTTACCCCGCGGTGCGCGCCCCTGGCCGGTTGCGCTGGACGGGGCCGAACCCGCGCGGGGGCCGCGTCTGGTGTACCACGGTTCGTCCATCGGCGACGCGGTGCCGGTACCAGCAGAGCACCCGGCCCACGGGCCACCCGTGCCCCCGCCACCCCGGCCGCAGCCGTCGGCCACGGTGCAGCGCGGCATCTGGGTGGTCGTGCTGGCCAGCGCCGCACGGGGCGTTCTCAAGGCGTTGCGGGGGCGGCGTGATGGCTGAGCACATGCTGCACATGGCGTTCATGGGGTTGCTGGTCGCGGCTATCGCACCGGTGTTGCTGCTGGTGGCCATCCGCGCCTTCCCGCAGCTGGACCGGGCTACCGTGCCCGCTGCACTGGCCCTGCCCGGGTTCGTGGTGCTGCACGCTGCTGTCACCGTCTTCGCCGACCGGGGCCCGGTTCCGCCACCCTTGGACACCGCGGCGCACCTCGCGCTGCTGATCGGGGCGCTGCTGTTCTGGGCGCCGGTGCTGGGTGTGCGGCGTAGGCTGCCGGACGCGGGCCGGATGGTGTACCTCTATCTCGCCATCCCACTGCTCGACCTAGCCGGGGTGTGGCTGGTCGCCATCGGCGACAGCCCGGGTGGTCTGTCGATGATCGTGGGGATGCTCCCGATGGGCGTGGCCGCGGTGGCGCTGACGTGGAGCTGGATCAGCCGCGAAGAGCGCCGGGCGGTACTCGCCGAGGCAGTGGGGGGCTCTTTAGGTACCAACAACCCGGCCGGATCGGGGAGGTCGGCGTGAGCAGCAACGGCCAGGTCAAGATGCGGATTACCCAACGCATCGTGGCCGGTTTCGACCAGCGGTTCCATCTGGCCAGCGCCATCCGTAAGGAGTCCGCGCACGTCTTCCCCAAGCACTACTCATTCTTCTGGGGCGAACTGGCGCTGTACTCCTTCGTGGTGCTGGTCCTGTCCGGCACCGTGCTGGCGCTGTTCTTCGTCCCGGACACCACCGAGGTGATCTACCACGGGCAGTACGTCAATGCCCGTGGCCTGTCCATGTCCCGGGCCTACGAATCAGCGCTGCACCTGTCTTTCGAGGTGCGCGGCGGCTTATTCATTCGCCAGGTGCATCACTGGGCCGCGCTGATCTTCGTCGCCTCGATCGTGCTGCACATGTTCCGCAACTTCTTCACCGGCGCGTACCGCAAGCCGCGGGAGTTCACCTGGGTCACCGGCGTGGCGCTGCTGATGATCGCGCTGGTGGAAGGCTATATGGGTTACTCGATGCTCGATGACCTGCTGTCGGGCATGGGTGTGCGGATCATCTCCGGGCTCATCCTGTCCGTGCCGGTCATCGGTACGTGGTTGCACTGGATAATCTTCGGCAGCGAGTTCGAGGGCGAGCTGTGGATATCCCGGTTCTTCCTCGCCCACGTCTTCATCGTGCCGGGCATCATCATCGCGCTGATCGCGGTGCACCTCGGGTTGGTGTGGTACCTCAAACACACACACTTCCCCCGCCCAGGCGCCCGGGAATCCAACGTCGTCGGTGAACGCGCCATGCCCGGCTTCATAACCAAGACCATCGCCAACGCACTGTGCGTGTTCGGCGTACTCGCGCTGCTCGGAGCGTTCTTCCAGATCAACCCGATCTTCCTGTGGGGTCCCTACACTCCGGCCGACAGCTCCGTCGGGGTACAACCGGATTGGTACGTAGGGTTCATCATCGGCGCCCTGCGCATATTCCCGCGCACGGATATCTACCTGGGCCACTACACCGTGCCGGCGCCGTTCTGGCCCGGCCTGGTGCTGCCGCTGGTGATGTTCCTGCTGCTGTTTGCTTACCCGTTCCTCGAGCAGTGGTTCACCAAAGACCGCGAACTGCATAACCTGCTCCAGCGGCCGCGGGATAACCCGGTCCGCACCGCGCTGGGCGCCATGGCGATCACGTTCTACCTCGTGCTGATGGTGGCCGGGGCCGATGACGTGTTCTCGATCGCGTTCAACGTGCCCTTCGAGTGGTACCGGTGGGGGGAGCGAGTCGCGGTGTTCCTGCTGCCGCCGCTGGCCTACGTGGTCACCCACCGGATCTGCCGTGGCCTGCAGCGCGCGGACCGGGATGTGCTGGAACGCGGCGTCCGCACCGGGCTGCTGCAGGAACAGCCCGATGGGGTATTCGTCGAGCTGCGCCAGCCCCCAGGCGGGGTGGACCACGAGGGGCGCCCGGTGCCCATGGCCTACGGCGGGGCCCGGGTCGACCGCAGCATCGCGGTGCCTCAGGACGAAGGCGAGCAACCCGGTGGCTGAGGTTCTCCGGGCGGTGCGGCGGCTGGCCGCAATCCTGGCCGCGGCACTGCTGGTCCTGCTCACCGGGTGCGGCGCGCAGCCGCAGATCAGGCCGGTGACCGGCGGGTCTGACGGCCAGGTGGGTGCCATCTCGCTGGCCGACGCCATGTTCGACTACCAGGGTCCCGTCGGGGGCGACGCGGTGTACCGGCCCGGCGACACGGTCAGCCTGCGGGCGACCATCATCAATGATGGCGACGCCCCGGACCGGCTGGTGTCGGTGAGCAGCCCGATTGCCGGCGGCGGCGTCGTCGACGGCGACGCCAGCATTCCGGCCCACCACACCCTCGCCGCCGGCTACCACAAGCCAGTCGCCGCCATCGCATTGCCCAACACGACCCGCATTGACCTGCGGCTGACCGATCTGAAGACCGAGATCCGGTCTGGTTTGACCTATCCCGTCGTGTTCACCTTCGCCCGCGCCGGCCAGCTCCAGCTGCAGCTGCGGGTGGACAACCCCGACGAGCCCCGCGAGCCCTGCCCGCTTCCGCCCAACGGCAGGCCACCACTGGTCTTCACGGCACCCATCGGCCAGGCCCCACGGCCGCCCACCCCGTCCCCGCCGGGCTGCTCGAGCGTCTTTGAAAGGCGGCCAGAGTTGATCGACGTCAGTACCCGGGTCGATGGCGAGTACAACGAGGTGGTGCTGCGATTCGAGCCCGGCGGCGACGTGCCCTTCACGAGCATCGAAAAGATCGACGACGGCAAAGTCCGGGTGCCCGATTCCAACGACCGGGTGCAGCTTGCCGGAAAGCAAGCGCTGCGCGTCTCGGTCGCGCCCTCCGAGCTAACCGACGTCGCCAAGAAGTCCTTGCACCCCGACCTGCCCGCCATCGCTGAGGTGCGGGTCCTGGGCACCTCCTCCAGCGGCGAGACCATCCTCGGCATCGGGATCACCGGCGACGGCGATGTCGCTCCTGAAGTGGACAACAGCAGGACCCGCACCATCATCCGGATCAAGCTGCCGCCCTACCCGCCCACGACTGAACGCGAATGCGGCAGCATCATGCTGAAACCGGAAGGCGCACCAGAAAACACCTTCAGGAGCGAGGCGTCCGGCATCAAGGCCACGGGCACCAGCTGCGACGTGGCGCGCGACGTCGCGAGCTTTGCCGCAGGCCACATCAGCCAGCCCTACGACACACCGACCGGGTACTCCTGCCAGATCAAGGACCGCGATGAGGGCCCAGCGCGCCTCGTCGACTACGCCTGCCAGCAGGCCGGCGCGCAGGTCAGCTTTACCGTCAGTTGACGCTCAGCTGTTGCCGTGCTGCGCCGTCGTCAGCGGCTCAACGGTCGCGTGATACAGGTACGGCTTGGTCTCGTGCGCATCGTAGAGATCCCGCTGCTCATAAGGCACCCCTTCGGACGGGGCCGAGAGATGCAGCTGCCCCACGGTCCCGGTGACCCGTACCACGTCATCCTTCGAGACCTGGACCGGCTGATCGGTCACCACCGTCAGCTTCTCCGCGCCGACGTTTCCGCCGGACAACTCGAACACGCCCGGCCCCAGCACGTCGGCCACCTTGGAGCTGACCGTCACCGTCTGCCCGAGGAATTTCCCCTGATAGAAAAAGTCCTTCTGCTGGAGATCGCTGATGGTGACACCCGGCTGCGGCCCCGCAGTGGGCGCACTGGCCCCGCATGCCACCGCCAGCGGTACCACGGCCAGCAGCGTCACCACAATCAACCGATCCACCAGAGCACTCCTTCGGTCACCCGCCCCGACATGGAGACATATCGGGGTAAGACGACGGTGAAAGCCCGATATGTCTCCATGTCGGGATGTGTCTAGCGTTCCCCCGTGTGGTCCAGTTAGGCGTGCTACCCGGAGGGAGCTTCGCCGGCTGGGACGGCGTAGGCGACGATGTTGTCGGCGTACTGCCGGGTTTGCTTGTTGAACGACCCTCCGCAGGTGACGATGACCAGCCGTGGTTGCCCGCTACGGGCGAAGACCTCGGCAGGCAGGTCAGCCTTGGGGTAGCTGCGCACGGCGACTATCACATAGTTACGCAGGCCTCGGTCGGTGCTGAGGGTGACCGGATCATCGGGACGGAGCTTACGCAGATCGAACAGGGCACCTGGACCGTCGGCCGCGGTGTCGACATGGCCATCGATGACCACAGTGCCCTGCTCGCTGCCCGGATACGCACCCCCCTGCCACCAGCCGAGCACATGGGGGTCCGCAGGAACAGCCAAGCCTCCACCGGGCAGCACATCCACCGGGACGATCGGCGCCTCGACCTGCAACGAGGGCAGTGCGAGTCGCTGCGGGATCTCCTGAGCTATCGCTTCCGGCCCGGGCTGAACGGGCGCCACGAAGTGCGGTCCCGCAGGGTCGGCACGAGCCGGCGTCTGTACCGACGGCACTGTGCCGACCGATGGCGGGCCCGCGACGCTGGTCACTGACTCCACGCCTGCGGCAATAATCAGCGCACAGCCGACCGCCAATCCCAGGGACGGCACTGCCTGCCGTTGCCACCACGTCGGCGCTGGCCGTCGTTGATTTTGCGTAGTCACTCTTGCCGGCGGCGCACCGCGATCAGCACCCCCCCAGAGGTCAGCACGAGCAGCGCGCCGCCACCCGCCAGACCTGCGACCAGCGGCAGCGATACATCGGAACTTGCTGCTTCCCCGCCAGACCCGGCGTTGACCCCGCCCGGCGGAGGCGGCGGAGTGGTGCTGGTGGGCGGCGGGGTGGTGCTGGTGGGTGGCGGGGTGGTGCTGCTGGGCGGCGGCGGGGTGGTGCTGCTGGGTTGGCCAGCTTCGTTTCCACCAGCGATGCCACCTTGGCCGCCGGTGTTGGTGTTACTACCAGTGTTGCTGTTACCGAGGTAGGGGTTGGGGTTGGGGTTACTGCCCACGTGGCTCTGGAAGCCAGTGCCTTGGTTGTTGGCGTTGTTGCCGCCTGCGGCATTTCCGCCCCCACCGCAGGCGCCGAGAACCAGCGCCGACGAGGCAGCGACTGCAACCATACCCATCCGCGCCGCTTTGCGCCGTTTGCTCGCATCCATGATTTTCCCTATCCCCTCTTGTGCGACTCAGTGCCGTGCATCGGTACCGATCTCACTGCTACCCAAATGGGCGGCACCCCCACACAGTTTGGCCATTCGTTACCGGATCGTTATCAAGCGATATTACAAGAGGCACACTCTTTCGAACTGCCAATGCCAACATTT